>JADZCW010000299.1 GCA_020851395.1 Phycisphaeraceae bacterium | reverse complement strand
TCGCCCCGCCCACCGGCATCATGTCCACGTCCACCGTGATGTTCTTGAGGACCAGCTTGCGCACGATGAATTTCTTGCCCTCCTCCGTCGGCGCCGGTTCTTCCGCCGTGCCCTGAAGCTTGGCCAGGTTGTCCAGGATCACCTGGTAGTTCGCCCGGCCCTCCTTCTTCTGCAGGCTCATGGTGATGTCCGACAGCGACAAGAGCGGCAGCTCCACCGTGTCGCCCATCAGCGACCCGATCGACACCTCCGTCACCGTCTCGCCCATCGTGAAGAAGTAGGGCTTGTCATACCCCGGCGGGTTGGCGATCTTGAGCCCCTTAAGCTCCACCCGGCCGCCGAGGACCGAGATGTTCGCCGAGTCCAGCGACGCCGGCACGCCCAGCGCGTAGCTCGCCCCGTAGTCCACCCCCGCCTTGACCAGGTGGTTCAGGCTCAGGAACGCCACCACCCCCGCCACCACCAGCACCGCCAGCAGCACCCCCACCCCGATAAGCACTTTTCGCATCGCTAGCATGGCATTCTCCTTATGCGGGCCCCTTCGGCCGCGGTTTGTTTCATACAATCATACGTCCCGACGTGCTCAAACCCCAGCCCTCCGATGTTCCAGGATGCCTCATCATGCCCCCGAGCGACCACGAAATGCACATGCTCCGGGCCCTGTCGCTCGCCCGGCGCGGCCGCGGAGCCGTCGAGCCCAACCCCATGGTCGGGGCCGTCCTCGTCCGCGACGGCAAGGCGCTCGCCGAGGGCTTCCACCCCCGCTTCGGCGGCCCCCACGCCGAGATCGTCGCCCTCCAGACCTGCCGCGACGCCGGCCTCGACCCCCGGGGGGCCGACCTCTACGTCACCCTCGAGCCCTGCTGCCACCAGGGCAAAACCCCCCCCTGCACCGACGCCCTGATCCAGGCCGGCATCGCCCACGTCTTGATCGCCACCACCGATCCCAATCCCCTCGTCGCCGGCAAGGGCACGTCCAAACTCCGCAAGGCCGGCATCGCCGTCGAGCTCGGACTATGCCGCCGCCAGGCCCAGCAACTCATCGAGCCCTTCGCCAAATTCATCACCCGTGGATTACCCTACGTCACGCTCAAGTGGGCCCAGACCGTTGACGGCCTGATCGCCACCCGCGAGAACGACAGCCGCTGGATCAGCAACCCCCTCAGCCGCCGCTGGGTCCACCAGCAGCGCGCCCTCGCCGACGCCATCCTCATCGGCATCGGCACCGCCCTGGCCGACGACCCTCTGCTCACCGCCCGCGGCGTTCGCGCCCGCCGCCAGGCCCGCCGCGTCGTCGTCGATCCCAGCCTCCGCCTGCCCACCAGCAGCCGACTCATCCACTCCCTCGAAAAATCCAAAGCCCCCCCCCTGCTCATCGCCGTCCGTCAGCGCCTCCTGGACAAACCCCCCACCCGCCTGCGCGACATGGCCAAGGCCGGCGTCGGGTTCATTGGGTTGCCTCCCCTGAGCGCCAAGGGCGACCCCTCCGTCCTGGCACTCGAGCCCCTGCTGCGGCACCTGGCCGCTCAGTTCGGCGCCACCCACGTCCTGGCCGAGGGCGGCTCGACGCTCAACGGCCACCTCCTCCGCCAGGGCCTGGGCGACGAGCTGGCCGTCTTCATCGCCCCCAAGCTCCTCGGCGACGCCGGAGCCGTCCCCGCCGTCAGCGGACTGCGGCCCGCCCGCATCGACCAGGCCACCTCCCTCGAGCTCCGCGACACCCAGCGCCTCGGCGACGACATGCTGCTGACTTACCGCCTGCCTCCGCCGCCGGCATCCCGCAAACGCAAGACGTCCACAAGACAAGTTAAACACTCAACTTAAGACGCATTAAGCCACGCGCACCCCCGCCAGGGATCGGGTACAATAGACGTTTTACCCAAGGCCCGACCGGAGCCCTCCGCTTGAGTCGAACCCGCATGCTCGTGGCCGTCAGCTCCCCCTGGGCCAGCGAAAAGCTCGCCGGCCCCATCGCCGACCTGGCCAAACGCCTCGACGCCGTGGCCGTCATCGCCCACGTCGCCCAGAGCCAGGACGAGGACGAGCACGAGTCCGACGCCAAGCACCGCGGCGAAGAGACCCTCAAGCTCCTGGCCCAGAGCCTCCAGCAGGCCGGCGTCGAGGCCGAGGGGGTCATGCTCTTTTCCAACGACGTCGCCCGCGCCCTGCTGAGCACCGCCAAGAGCCGCAACTGCTCTCTGGTCGTCCTGGGCCTGACCGGCAAGGGCGTGCTCAAGCGCCTGATCGCCGGCGACGTCCCCGGCAACGTCATCCGCCAGGCCGACATCCCCATCCTGCTCTGCCCCGCCAACTGGAACGGTTTTATCTAACCCCGCATGGGAATGCGGGGCTGGTATGAAAAGCTGTTCAGGGAGACAGCCCCGCATTCCCATGCGGGGCTCATGACGCGTTCTCGTTTGGCACGTCTGCCTAAACTCCTTCAACCCCCAGAATGTGCACCTGCCCCGGCCCGTGCACCCCGGTGATCAGGATGCCCTCGATGTCCGCCGTCTTACTCGGCCCGGTAATGAACGCCTGGCTCGACGGCAGCTCGCGCCCCGGAATCCCGCTCAGCCGCGCCCAGTAATCCACCATGTCCGGCAGGATGTCGCTCTGCCGCACCACGGCGATGTGCACCGGCGGCACCAAACTCAGCCCCCGGCTGTGGCCAGCGTCCGATGAACAAACCAGCGTCCCCGTCTCCGCCAGCGCCGCGTGCACGTCCGTGATCCCCGCGTCGAGCCCGTACTGCTCGGCGAAGCCCGGCGTGGCTC
Organism: Phycisphaeraceae bacterium; assembly: GCA_020851395.1. GTDB lineage: Bacteria > Planctomycetota > Phycisphaerae > Phycisphaerales > Phycisphaeraceae > JADZCW01. The sequence continues at coordinate 5,528 of JADZCW010000299.1, read as the reverse complement.
TCCAGTCCACCACCTCGACACCCTTGCGCCGCAGCGAATCGTTGAGCGACACCGCCTGCGGCAGACTCCCCACGCTCGCCGCCACCCGCCTGGCCCCGACCTTCTCCAACAGCCCCATGACCGTGCGGATCAGCTCATCCGACTTGATCCGGCAGACCGTCATCCCCACCTCGCCAGCCCGCTGAGCGAACAGCGCCACCACGTCCTCGCTCACCGACGCCAGTCGCACCAGCTTGGGGTCGACCGTCGGCGGAGGTGGCACCGCCTGCCCGCTGATGCGCCCGAGCGCCTGCCGGACCGGCGTGAGGAACGTCTGCCGATCGACTCCCAAGCTCGCAGATGTGTCTGAGGGCTTGCTCATGGCCTGTTCTGCTCGTCCCACCATTGCCTAAAACTCCTCGCCGGCGGCGTGGGCATGTCCCGCTGGCTCGTCCACCCCCCGGCCGCCCCCGGAAGATCGTTCAGCCATCCACGGGCACGATACGGATCGCCCGACTCGAGCGTCCCCGCCACGCGCGCCTGCCAGCGGAAGAACAACTTCTGCGCCCACCCGCCAAGCCGGTACGTCCAGCCCCGCCCCAGACTCCTGGCCCACATCCGATACATCATCCGATCCGACCACTTCGTGATCCGCCGGCTGACCATCTCCGCCCGAAGCTGGATCAGATACTTGGGAATGTTGATCTTCACCGGGCAAGCCTCGTAGCACGCCCCGCACAGCGAGCTGGCGTTGGGCAGGTCCGGGTAGTTGGCCAGCCCCCGGAACATCGGCGTGATCAAGGCCCCGATCGGCCCCGAATACACCGCCCCATACGAGTGCCCCCCCACCTTCCGATACACGGGGCAGGCGTTCAGGCACGCCCCGCAGCGGATGCAGCGAAGCATCTCGCGCGTCTCGGGCTTCAATATCTCCGTCCGCCCGTTGTCCAGCAGGATCACGTGCATCTCGTCCGGCCCGCCGTGTTCGTGCGCTCGGCGTGGGCCCGTCATCACGTGCGTGTACACCGTCAGCGGCTGTCCCGTCGACGTCCGCGCCAGCAGCTTGAGCATCACGCCCAGGTGCTCGAGCGTCGGCACCAGCTTCTCAATCCCCACGAACGCCACGTGCACCCGCGGCGCGCTCGTGCAGAACCGCCCGTTGCCCTCGTTCGTGCAGATCACCACCGACCCCGTCTCCGCCACCAGGAAATTCCCCCCGCTGATGCCCAGGTCCGCCCGCCGGTACTTCTCACGCAGGTGAGCCCGGGCGATCTGCGTCAATTCCTGCGGATCCTCCGTGTAGGGCGCCCCGAGCTCCCGCTCGAACGCCCGCGCCACCGACTGCCGGTTCTTGTGGATCATCGGCGTGACGATGTGCGACGGCGCGTCGTGGTCGAGCTGAATAATGAACTCGCCCAGGTCCGTCTCGACCGTCTCGACCCCCATGGCCTCCAGTTGCGGCAGCAGCTGCGTCTCCTCCGTCACCATCGACTTGCTCTTGACGCACAGCTTCGCCCCCGCCCGCCGGGCGATGTCCAGGCAGATCGCGTTGGCCTGCTCGGCATTCTGCGCAAAGTGCACCTTCACCCCCGCCGCCGTGGCGTTGTCGACGAACTGCTCGAGGTAGTGATCCAGGTGATCGAGCGTGTGCTGCTTGATCGCCGCGCCCAGATCTCGAAACGCCCCATGCCTGTCCCCGAACGCCGCCGACGTCACCTGCTTGCGCGTCACGTCCTTGCGGTACGTCGCCACGTGCACGAAGTCGAGCAACTGCTTGTCCGCCGTCGCCTTGTCCGCCCTGGCGTGGATGTCATAAGGCAGCGGCGGGAAGAGCAGGTCGTGCCCGTTCACGCTCAGCCCCACCGGCTTGCCCGCGTCATGACCCGACGTCCTGGACTGAGAAGGAGTGCTGCTCATGGTTCACGTCAGACCGCCGTGGCCTCCATCAGCCCCAGCGACTCGGCGATGATCTCCGCCAGGCTCAGGAACGTCACCGCGTGATTCTCCCGCCGGCACGACCCCGAAATGTTCATCGTGCACCCCGCGTCGTTGCTCACCACCGCCGCCGCCCGCGTGTCACGGATGCACGCCACCTTGTCCCGCACCAGCGTCCCGGAGATCTGCGGGTACTTCATCGCGAACGTCCCCCCGAACCCGCAGCACTGCTCCGCCTTCGGCAGCGGAACGTACTCGACACCCTCGATCTGCCGGATCAGCCGCACCGCCTCGTCGGTCATACCTAGCCCGCGCAGGTGGCAGGAGTAGTGGTACGTCACGCGCCCCGACCACTTCGCACCCAGGCTCTTTAGGTCCACCTTGAGCACCGTCAGCAGGAACTGATAGAACTCGTACGTCTTCTCGACCAGCTCCTTCGCCCGCGCCGCCATGGCCGGGTCGTCCTTGAAGAGCTGCGGGTAGTAGTCGTGGATCATCGCGCAGCACGAGCCCGACGGCGTCACGACATACTCGCTGTCCTCAAACACCTCGATCATCCGCCTCGCCAGGTCACGGGCCTCGTCGGTGAACCCGTTGTTGAACATCGGCTGCCCGCAGCACGTCTGCGCCTGCGGGAAATCCACCGCGCAGCCCAGGCGCTCGAGCACCTTGACCACGGCGATCCCCGTCCGGGGATAGAACGTGTCCGTGAGGCAAGTGACAAACAGCGACACTTTCATCCCGAAAGTGTAGCCATCCCATACGCTTTGACAAAACGCCGAGTTTCCCGCTCACCAACCCGACGCGTGCCCGCCGCGCCGCTGGACCTGCTGCTCAGCCAGCCAGCGCGTGAACCGCACGATGGCGTCCATCTGCTGCCGCCGCGCCGAGGGGTCGTCGTAGATCATCTGCAGCCCAAGGTAATGGCTCTGATCCGTGTAAGGCCGATCGTGAACGAGCCTCACCCGCAGACGCAGCGGCTCAGCCACCGTCGGTAGGTTCAGCGTGGCGAAGAACTCGCTCGCCCCGAGCACCGAGAGCTTGTCCGCCAGCACGATCTCCACGCCCAGCCCGCCCGCCCCGATATTGAGCAGCCTCGCCTCGATCGGATACCCCCCCGAGGGGATCTCCTGCGCCGGCCGCAGCAGCACGCGCCAAGGCAGCGTGATCCCCACCGTCGACGCCCGGTAGAACCGCCGGCGCTGCGCGTTGCGCACGTGGTGCGGCCGCGACAGCTTCACCGCCGGAATCTCCGGCTGCCCCGCCACGGGGTGATGCGTCATCTCGAGCACCTTGCACCGGCAGGCCCACCGCTCCTTGTGATCCGTCAGCAGCACCAGCACCTCTCCGCCGACATCTAATCCATGCTCGTCAATCCGTGGGAACGGCCGCTCGATCACGATCCCGTCCTCGGGCATCGCCAGGAGCCGGGCCCGAAACGCCGGGGCAAACAGGTCCTCCCCGCTGACCGACAAACTCATCAATTCCACCACCGCGTGCTGCCGGCAGAGCTTCTGCGTCGAAACCTCCCACCCCGCAGTGATGCTGACCGCGGCGGACGACGACTGGCCTGTAGCTGGCGTTGGCTGCATGGGACATGCTCAATAAAAACGTGCGACAACGAACCCCAAACGTGCTCCCGTGCTCAAGAATCGGCCGGATACCCCGCCAGCTTGACGCTTCAGTAAGTTCGGACATAAATATCTTCAATCTTGCGCTCCACGTTTACGGATCAAGGGAAATAGGGAGCCTCCGCCACGCGGTAAAATCCCGCCATGGCCATCCTCGGTCACGGCTCCGACCTCCGCCTCGCACCCACGATCGCCCCGCTGGTCAAGACCAGCCAGGCCACCGTGCGCGGCGCCCTCGATGAATTAGCCCACCGGGGCTTCACCGCCGCACAGCTCGACGCCGCCCTGCCCGGCATCCGCCCGCGCGACCTCGACCAGCGCGCCCGCCGCGACCTGGCCGCCACCCTCACGCGTTCCGGCATCACCCTGGCCGGCCTGGACCTCTGGATCCCCCGCGACCATTTCACCGACCCCGAGCACGTCGACCGCGCCGTCGCCGCCGCCGTCGCCGCCATCGAGCTCGCCGCCGACCTCGGCCGCGTCCCTCTGAGCCTCTCGCTACCGATCAAGAATCTCTCTGCCGACGTCCGCAGCGCCCTGCTCGAAGCCGCCGACGGCCGATCCATCCGCCTGGCCGTCCACGCCGAGGACCAGCTCGACGACCTGCTCACCTGGGTCAAAGATGCCAACCACCCCGCCCTGGGCCTGGGCTGCGATCCCGCCGCCCTGCTCGCCATGGGCCTCGACCCTGTCGCGACCATCCAGCGCCTGGCCGACCACCTCGCCGTCGCCCGCCTCGCAGACTGGAAGACCCACACTTCCCCCGCCGACGGCCAACGCATCCCCGTCAGCCAGGGTGATCTGGACGTCATCCCCTACCGCGCCTCAGTTGACCTCGCGTCTCACCGACTCGGTCCCGTCGTGCTGGACCTTCGCGGCCTGCCCAAACCCCTGGCCGACGCTGAAACCGCCAATCACGCATGGCAGAACGCCGCGTTCACCGTGTAATCCTCTTGACGTGGTGAATGAGGCTCTACATGCTTCCGATGCTGGTTGCCTGCTCCGCCTCATGCAGCCGCACGTCCCCGCGCAACAGCCAGTACGACCCGATCAACGAATACGACATCTGATACAGCCGAATCAAGAGCAGCATCCCGACCAACTGATTCGCCGTCCCCCCGGAAGTCACTCCAGCAGCCGCACCGGTTTCAGACGCCCCCAGCAGCGCCACACCTAATCCCTCCATCACACCCAATCCTTGATACGTCAGCGGGACCGCCCCGGCCATGAACAGCACCGGCACCACCGCCAGCAGTACTCCCAACGGCGTGCCGAGCCCCAGCGCATAGCCCCCCAGGGCTGAGGCGCACACCAAGAGAAAATGCACCCCCATGCTCATCCCCACCCCCGCCAGCGCCGCCCTTTTCGCGTGACGGTAGCCCAGCACCGCCCGATCCACCGTCCCGATGAGCCGACTGACCTTGCTCAGCCACCCCGCCGACGCAGGCGCCGCGCCACGCTCCTCCGTCACCCCCAGCATCCGCCGCCACGTCGGCCAGAAGTAGACCCACGTCCCAACCACCAGCCCCGCCGCCCCCAGCCACAGATACGCCGTCACCTGCCGCACCAGCGGGTTGTCCAGCATGAACAACCCCGCCACGCACGCCAGCGCCAGCATCCCCACCATCCCCACCACACGGTCCATCAGCACGCTCATCACCGCGTCCGCCCGCCGGTCCGTCCCCCGCGAGGCGTAGTATGCCTTGACCACGTCCCCGCCGGTCATCCCCGGCATGCAGTAGTTCAGGAACGTCCCGACCAGATAGAGCGGCAGCGTCCGCCCCATCGTCACTCTCAGCCCCCTGGCCCGCATCAAGAGCCACCACCGAAGCGGCTGGATCAGAAACACCGGCCCTACCAGCAGCCACCCTACCGCCAGCATCATCACGTCCGCCCCGCGCAGCGTGCTGAGCACCCCCGGCCGAAACTCCTGGGCTCCGCTCGCCGTGGTCACCACCTGGTCCTGCCACGTCAGCGTCATGG
>JADZCW010000298.1 GCA_020851395.1 Phycisphaeraceae bacterium | reverse complement strand
CTCGGCCCGTGGGTCTCCCTGACCGCCAAGGGCCGGTACCCCGGCGACGTGGACGTGCTGCTGCGCAGCCCCAACGTCGACGCGCCGCTCGCGATGACCATCGACGCCGACCGCACGCTTCGCCTGCGTTCCGACGCGGTCTTTTCCGTGGTCCTGACCGAGCAGCTCGGCGATTCCCTGCTCAAGTACGGCAGCCCGCTGCTCGTCGGCGTGCGCTCGTCCGACCAGCCCATCAAGCTCACGCTCAAGAAGGACACGCTGAGCCTGCCCCTGGCCCAGTGGGACCTGAGCAAGCTGGCCCTGGACGCCAAGCTCGAGCTGGGCACCCTGGCGCTCTCGCGGAGCTGGGCTCAGCGCGACTGGGAGAAGGCCCTGAACCTGCTGGCCACCACGCTGGGCGTCGTCACGCAATCCGCGATGCCGCAGAGCCCCGACCAGACGACCACGCGCGGCATCACCAACATGACGTTCGGCCCATTGGAGGCTTCGCTGCGCAACGGCGTGGTGAGCACCAACGACCTGTGGATGTCCGACCAGCTCAACGCTCTGGGTGTCAGGGGCCGGATCAACCTCGTCGACCAGACCTTCGATGCCAGCATGGGCCTGCTGGGCGAATCGCTGCTCCGCCGCGTGCCGGCCCTGCGAAAGCTGGGCATCGTGGATGCCGCCGCCATCTACCAGTTCCCTGTCCGGGGCTCGATTGAGAGCCCGCAGGTGGACATGGGGCCGTTTGTGAAGCAGATCGCCCAGGCCGCGATCAAGCAGCAGGCCGCCGACCAACTGCTCGGACAGCTCGGTGGTGACGCACGACTCGGCGCCGCGGCGGGCCTGCTCGATGCGTTCCTCTCCAAGACCACGTCCGGTGGGGCTGATGTCGCATCCGCCTGGCCGAACCGTCCGACCATGCCGGCCCTGCCCGAGTCGATGCAGCAGCCCGCCCCCGCGGAGCAGACGCAGCAGCCGGCCGAGCAACCTCAGCAGCAGCCACAGCCCAGGCCCATCGAGGGTCTGCTCCAGCAGTTGCTACAACAGCCCAAGCAGCAGTCACCGCAGCAGTCCTCTCCGTGAGCGAACGCACGGCGGGAAGTTCGGGTAGTGATGCCTTATGATGTGCCGTTATGGCCCAGCAGATCATGGTCGATGCGTTCGGCGGTTTTGAGCAGCTCAAGCTCGTCGAGATTCCCACGCCTCAGCCCGGCCCGGGCCAGGTGGTGGTGCGCCTGACGAGCATCGGCATGAACCACGCCGACCTGATGGCTCGCCGCGGCGAGTACCGCATCGCCTCGGGCGATCCCCCCTTCACCCCCGGCCTAGAGGGCGGCGGGGTGATCGAGGCGGTGGGACAGGGCGTCACGACCCGCCAGGTCGGCCAGCGGGTAACCCTCGGCGTCGACGTCCCGCGTCCGGGCATGGGCGCGGGCGGCACCTACCGCTCGCACTACGTCTGCGCCGCTGAGGGCGTCATCCCCGCCCCGCAGGCGATCCCCGACGCTCAACTCGGGGCGCTATGGCTGACCTATCTCACCGCCTGGAGCTGCCTGGTCTGGAAGCAGAACATCACGGCTGACCAGTACGTCGGCCTGCCCGCCGCGTCGTCCGGCGTGGCGCTCGCCGCCGCCCAGATCGTCCGCGCCGCCGGGGCGATCCCCATCGGCCTGACCACCAGCCAGGCCAAACGCGACCGCATCGCCGCGCTCGACACCGCCGCCTACGAGCACATCCTCGTCACCCGCGAGCCCGACGGCTCGGACCGTAAGTGGTACCGCGACCTCAAGAACCTCACCGCCGGCAAGGGCGTGGATGTCTACTTCGACCCCGTCGCCGCCGGCCCGCACCTGGAGATGGAGATCACCAGCCTGGCCCAGCACGGCACGATCTGGGTCTACGGCCTGATGGGCCGGCCCGGCGTGGTGGACGTCACCCCCCTGATCCGCAAGCGCGCCGCCATCCGCGGCTGGGTCCTCGCCGAAGTCATCGCCGCCGGCCCGCGCGTCCTGGAGCAGGGTTACCAATACATCCTCGACGGCTTGAGCCACGGCCGCTTCCGCCAGCACATCGACCGCACCTTCAAGCTCGCCGACGTGCAAGAGGCCCACCGCGTCATGGAGCGGGGCGGCCACGTGGGCAAGCTCGTGCTGGTGCCGTAGTCAGGGTTGCGAGGCTGCATTCGTCGGATCACGAGCGGCAGGCGTCAGCGCGGCCTGTTCGAGTTCCTTAATGCGATGCCGGATCCGCCGGAATCGCCGGCGCGTCCGCTGTTCCTGCCGGAACGTCGTGACCGCATTCCGAATGCTCGGCAGCAGGGCCAAGGCGCTCAACACCCACACGATCTTCATGTGGCGAGGCGAACTGAACATCACGCCTAGATTGACCAAGTACAGGACGCCGAGCATCCCCACGAGCTCGACGTAGGCCACCTTTCGCCACTGGCGCTTGGGGCCTTTTCTTACTCGGATGCTCGTCCAGGGTATCCGCATGTCCTTGCCCGCGGACAGTGGAGGCTACGTTGGCAACACGCCTCAATGGTAAAAAAAACGCCCCGGCGTAGCCAGGGCGTTGTCACGTGAAACAGGAGAGGAGAGAGCTTGGCAGGGGCCCCCGCACCACCGGCTCTCGGACCACCGGGGTAACTTCCGGGGGGGGTTACTTCTTCTTGCCGAACAGGCCGAACAGGCCGCCGCTCTTTTTCTCGCCGGGCTTTTGCTTGGTCACCCGGTTGTAGCCGCAGTGCACGCAGATCACGGCCCCGACCTTGACCTCCTTCTTGCAGGAGATGCACGGCTCGGTCTTGGCCGCCGCGGCCTTCTTGGCCTCTTCGGGGTCGTCGATGTCGTAGGGGTTGGGGTCGTCCTTGGGCGCGAGCTTGCCGCCCTTGATCTTCATGCGGGCGGTCTTGCCGGCGCCGCGGGAGCGGTTCGAGGAGTCGGCGCTGGAGCGATGGGTTCGCTCAGCCGTGCGGGATCGTGAGCTGTGGCTGTGCCGAGGCTTGGCGGCGGGCTGGTCCTGGTCGATGTTGTGGTCCAGCGGCGGCTCGTGGGGCACGACAAAGGACTTCTCGCAGTGCTTACAACGAGCCTTGCGGTCGGCCAGCTCGGGCTTCCACTTGTAGCTGTGGTGGCAGTGCGGGCAAAGGGCTCGCAGGGGAGTGGCTGTTGTGCCCATACGCGACGGCTCCATCCCTGGAAGGGAAGCTGTGTATTCGTCGGTCACTATGCGGTTTTGCGGGCAATGACGTACGCGGGATGCGTCCGTCGGTCACTAGCGGGGGGCCGGCACTCATCGGCCACGTTGAAGTCTCGCACCGTCCATGAACGTTGTCAAGACGATCGGAGAACTTTTTCGTGTTTTCCCCCAACGATTGGCCCCTTTCCGGAGCGCGGAGTATCCTGTGACCTTTCCAGCTTCACACGCCGCACCCCGCGGCCGGTACCCTACCCCGCCAACACCCCCGCCCCGAGACTCCCCGCCATGCCCGTACCCGCCCTCGATCTTACCCGCCACCACGGCCCGCTCTTCGACCAGTTCCGCGCCGCCTTCGACCAGGTTCTCCGCACCGGCCAGTTCGTGCTTGGCCCGGCCGTCGAGCGGTTCGAGAAGCGCCTGGCTGAGCGATGCGGCGTCGGTCACGCGGTGGGCCTGTCCAGCGGGACCGACGCCCTGCTGGTGGCCATGATGGCCCTGGGCATCGGCCCCGGCGACGAGGTGATCGTGCCCACCTTCACCTTCTTCGCCACCGCCGGCTGCGTCTCCCGCACCGGCGCCACGCCCGTATTCGCCGACATCCTGCCCGACAGCTTCAACCTCGACCCCGCCTCCGTCTCGGCCAAGATCACCCCCTGCACCAAGGCCGTCATCCCCGTCCACCTCTACGGCCAGACCGCCGACATGGATACGCTCAATGCCCTGGCCAAGAAGCACAACCTCTTCGTGATCGAGGACGCCGCCCAGGCCATCGCCGCCGCCGACAAGGGTCGGCCCGTCGGCACGCTCGGCCACGTCGCCTGCCTGTCCTTCTACCCCACCAAGAACCTCTCCGCCTTCGGCGATGCCGGCGCCTGCGTCACCGCCGACGCCGACCTAGCCCAGAAGATGCGCCAGGTCCGCAACCACGGCCAGACCGGCGAGTACGAGCACCAGATGGTCGGCGGCAACTTCCGCCTCGACGGCGTGCAGGGGGCCATCCTGGACGTCAAGCTCGACCACCTGACCGCCTGGACCGATGCCCGCCGGGCCCACGCCAAGCGATACCGGGAGCTGATGTCGGGCATCGACGGCCTTGCCTTGCCCGCTGAAGGCCCCGACAAGTTCCATGTCTACAACCAGTACACCGTCCGGGTTACGCCCAAGCCCGGCCAGGCCCCCTCGGCCCGCCGCGACGGCCTGTTAAAGCACCTGCGGTCGAAACAGATCGGCTGCCGGGTGTATTATCCTCTATGTCTGCACCTTCAGCCCTGCTTCGCCGGCCTCGGCGGCAAGCAGGGCGACTGCCCGGTGGGCGAGCGTCTCAGCCAGGAAGTGCTGAGCATCCCCATGTTCCCGGAGATGACCGACGCCGAGCAGCAGGAAGTCGCCGCCGCCGTCAGGGAGTTCATGCTTGCCTGAGCACGCACCGGTCCAGGAAATCGCCTCCGCCGCCGCGCCGACGCCCGACGACGGGTCGCTGATCCGCCTGGTCAACGTGCACAAGCGATTCGGCCCGCTCAAGGTTCTCGAGGGCGTGGACCTGAGCTTCGCCCGCGGCAAGGTCACCGTCATCCTCGGCCCCAGCGGCACGGGCAAGTCCGTCCTGCTCAAGCACATCGTCGGCCTGATCCGCCCCGACCGCGGCGAGGTCT
>JADZCW010000297.1 GCA_020851395.1 Phycisphaeraceae bacterium | reverse complement strand
GGGCGCGTCATCCGCCTGACCGTCGACCGTGACGGCCAGAAGCTCGACTACGACATGACGCCCGTGCCCGGCCCGGCCGCGGTCCAGGGCCTGCTCTGGCTCGGGTTCGACGCGCCGGCGTCGCTGACGCTCCCCGAGGACATGGACCCCCAGGCCCTGCCCAAGGAGCTGGCCGAGGCCGGCGTCCGACCCGGCATGACCATCACGGCGGTGGGCGAGCAGAAGGTGGCCGGCTACACCCAGTTCAACAAGATCTTCGCCGAGTCGGGCGGGCGGACGCTGCCCGTGACGTTCACCGACACCGCGGCGGATGATCCGCAATCCGTGACCGTCTCCCTGGCGGCTGATCCCGCGCTCGAGGTCGCCCAGGTCGACGACACATTCGTGCGGCACTTGCTGGGGTTAGAGCCGGCTGTCACCGTCAAGGAGGTCGTGCCCGGCGAGCCGGCGGAGAAGGTCGGCATCCGGGCAGGTGACATCCTCGCCCAGCTCGGAGAGGTCAACTGGCCGACCTACAACCAGGTCCCCAAGATCACCCGCGAGGCCGCCTCGAAGCTCTGGATCGTCGTCCTGCGCGACGGCCAACTCGTCGAGATCACGCCCACCGAGCCGGTCAAGGGCCGGCTGGGCATCTCCATCGGCATCGGCGACGCGCCGGTCTTCGCCGCGGCCCTGCCCGGCACGCCCGCGGCCGCGTCGAACCTGCCGCCGGGGTCACGCCTCCTGGCGATCGACGACCAGCCCGTGGCCACGCTCAGCGACATCCAGCGATGCCTTAACGAAAAGGCTGCGGCGAATCCCAACGGATTCGACGTCCGCCTGAGCATGGCGCTCAATCTCAGCCAGTCACCGACCGAGACCCTCACGCTCTCCGTCGACGCCGCGACCGCCTCCGAGCTGGCCAAGAACGCCTGGCTGGCCCCGCTGCCGCCGGAGCTGTTCCGCTACGAGCTGGTCATCCTCAAGGCCCACTCGCCGCTGCAGGCCGTGTCCATCGGCCTGGAGAAGACCCACCAGTCCATGCTCCAGGTCTACCTCACCCTCGCCCGCCTCTTCCAGGGCACCGTCCGCGTCGAACACCTCCAGGGGCCCGTGGGCATCATCTACACCGGCACGCGCGTCATCCGCCAGGGCTGGTCGTATCTGCTGTTCTTCCTGGGGCTGATCAGCATCAACCTGGTGGTGATCAACTTCCTTCCCATCCCCATCGTCGACGGCGGGCTGATGGTGCTGCTGGCGATCGAGAAACTCAAGGGCTCGCCCGTCAGCGAACGCGTCCAGACCTGGGCCCTCTACGCCGGCCTGGCCCTGATCGGCAGCGTGTTCATCATCGTGACCTACCAGGACATCGCCCGCATCATCACCGGCTAGTAGCACGGTCTTCCCCTCCTGCCAACGATCCTCTCGCACTATTCCCTCAGCCGGGGCGCTGGCCCCCTATCTATTACCCCAGGACGCGAATGGGGACCGTCCCTGGAGGGCAGGCATAGGGGATGAGGCGCATAATGTCCGATGTCCCTGATTCCACGACTTTTCCCACGCTGCTGGTCTGTAAGAGGGGCGACTAGTCACGGCTCAGACAACAGTTATGCATCCCGATGGTTACGAGCTGCCTGCTGTCCCGGACGTTGCATCATTATTTCAGTACCTGGATAGTTCCGCTTGAGGCTTGGTCTTTGGATAATAGGACACATGGTTGCCCCTCCCCATCTGATGAAGGGGATGGAGAAAACTGAAATTGCGTGTACGACCAAGATTTTACCAGGAGAAGCGCAGTATCCTTAAACACTAAGTGGCTAACAACGAATTGTAGCTGTCATGCTCCGCTTGTAGATGCCCCCGACCCTTGGACGGACCAGTTGAAACTATAGTCACCGACAAGGAGGCCGAATTGAAGATCTGTCTCATCGGTTCTGGTAGCTTCGGATCAACAATGGCAATTTTGCTGGCGAAAAACGCGGAGAATCCCGTCAAAGGACTGTCACCACGTGACGCCACGATCACCATGTTCATCCGGAGACAGGACCTTCTTGAGGAACTCCGCACGAGCCGCATCCACCCCGACTATCCAGCCTTCCAGGCAATTCGCTTCCCGGGTAACATCACTTTCACGGGTTCGCTCACCGAGGCGCTCGATGATGCCAAGTACTGCGTCTTCGCTGTACCCTCGAGGTACGCTGCCGCCACTCTCGACCTGATTGCACCTCACTTCGAAAAGACCTGCAAGATCATCTCCCTCGTCAAGGGATTTCACTTTGATCGGAACGGCACGAGCTTCTATCGGATATCCGAGCTCATCCAAACGAAACTAGGCCTTCCCCCCGTGAACGTCGCAACGCTAGGGGGGCCAACCATTTACACCGAGATACTCGCCAACTTCGCAGGACCTCAACCTGTATACCGGCCGACGAATGCCGTAGTTTCCAGCATCTCGCATGACACCGCGCGGGAGTTCCAAGAACGGTATTTCTCCCCGCATGTGTTGCGCACCTATGTGAGTCTGGATGTCATCGCCGCCGAAGTATGCGGTGCCCTCAAGAACGTCTACGCGATTGCAGCCGGCGCAGCGGACAATTACATGGATGTTGGGAAAGGGGTCAATTTCAAGGCCTCGCTGATTACTCGGGCCGCATATGAGATGGGGTATTTTGCCCGGGCCCTGGGTGCCAGCCAGGAGAGCGTGTACGGCCTGGCGGGGGTCGGCGATCTCATAGCCACCTGCAGTGCGGGACGGAATTGGAGGGCTGGCGGTGCCCTTATCGCCGGGGCAGATGTTGACGCAGTGGAGCGGACGGTGTTGCCGAATGTTCTGGAGGGTTTTCAAACACTCCGCGTCATGAAGGCCTTCCTGGGATTGATGCGCAAAAGAAACCCTGAACTGCAACTCGAGCTCCCCATACTGGAGGCCATCTACGAGTTTGTCTTCGAGGGCTTGAAGTTCGATAAGGGCGTGGATCGCATCATCGATCGTCCGATGAAGATGGAGCGACGCTCGGATCCTTACTTAAGGCTCGTGAAAAATTGACTGATCCTGCCATCATGCGAGTTCAACAACAGCATCAGAGGCTGGCGATAAACGTCGTCGCTGGCGCCGAGCGTTAGGTCGTGTTTGACGGCTCGTTGAGCAGTCGTAGGCATCGTTAGAAGATGGTCAGGTGGATCATGCTCACAAGGGCGGTGGGCGTACAGCGATGAGCCGTCAGCTCGCCAGCCGCTGTCGCGCCTATGATCTGCGGCGAACGCGGCCGCATCCTGACTCCTTCCTGCCGCTGGAGATGATCCGACCATGCCTCAGACCGTCGTTGGCTTCGGTGGCTTTCTCATCCTCGCTTCCTTGGTCTTCTTCGCGACGTTCCACGCTGCGCCTACGGCGCTGATCCCGGCCTACTTCGGCCTGGCCATCGCCCTGGCGGGTGTCGCCGCGATCATTAAGCCCGCCGCACGCAAGCACGCCATGCACGCCGTGGCGGTTCTGGCGCTGGTCGGCCTGGTCATGCCCGGCTTCATGGTCGTCCGCACCCTGATTGCCGCCGCCGGTGGGGCCGAGATCGCCCGACCCGCCGCTTTGGTCCTGCAGGCGACCATGGCTGTCGCCTGCGGCCTGCTCCTGGCCCTGTGCGTCCGCTCCTTCATCGCCGCCCGCCGCCCCCGCCCCGCCGGCCGCAAATCGGCAATATAAATACACAATATATATTGTTATTGACTTGCCTCCCGATGGTTTATTAATTAAGTTTATTAAGTATGTCCGGCAGCCCGGC
>JADZCW010000296.1 GCA_020851395.1 Phycisphaeraceae bacterium | reverse complement strand
TGAAGTCTTCAAAGTGCTTGAGCGTCAGTGGTGTCTTCTTGCGGACCTTGATGTCCGTCAGGTCGTAGTACCAGATCCTCCGCGTGGGCTGCCCCTTGGTAAAGAAGAGCAGGTTCGTCTTCACGCCAGCCCCGGCGGCGGTGAACACTCCGGCGGGCAGGCTTACCACGCACCACAGGTCGCATTCGTCCAGCAGCTTCCGCTTGGTCTTGGTGAAGGCATCCTGGTTCGTGCGAAACAGAAGGCCTTCATCCAGGACGATGCCGCACCGCCCGCCTTCTCGCAGCGACCGGATGACGTGCTGGAGAAATAGTGTCTGCGTGGCGCCGGTCTTGTAGTCGAAGTTGGTCTGGGCTTCCTTGCCTTCCTTCCCGCCGAAGGGCGGGTTGGTCAGGATCACGTCAAACGTCTGCGGTGCGCCGTCGAACAGCCCGCCGTAGGTCTCTCGGCCGGTGAGCGTGTTGCCGTGCCAGAGGTTCGGTTTGTCTACCCCATGGAGGACGAGGTTCGCCAGCGCAATGGGGTAGATGAGGTTCTCTTTCTCGCGGCCCCAGAACGTTCGCTGCTTGAGCGTCTCCAACTGCTCGGCCCTGGCGTCGTGGCCCAGGTTGGCCTTGATGTGCTCGAAGCTCTGGGCAAGGAACCCGCCCGTGCCGCAGCCGGGGTCATACACCATGTCATCGACGGTGGGATCGATCACCTGCACCATCGCCTTGATGACCTGTCGCGGCGTGAAGAACTGGCCGCCGTCGTTACCCTTCTCGCCCATCTTCAGCAGCAGCCCTTCGTAGACCTGCGAGAGTGTAAAGACGTGCGTCGGGTCGATGGCCTCGGTCGTGAGCTGATGCACCTTGTCCAGCACATCGAGGAAGTTCCGCTCGGTGTCGATGCGGACTCGCTCGACGCCGGTCATGATCTCGCTGATGACCTTCTGTCGCGGCGTGGCGTCAGGCCGGTTCTTCAGGCCTTTCAGGCGCGGCAGCAACTCCATGTTGATGAAGTTGAACAAGGCGTTCTGCGGCGCGTTCTGAAGCTCCACCCGCTTGTTCGTCTGACCCTCTGGCAACGTCTCTGGCGGCGACCCCCAGTCGCGCCAGCGGCATGGTGATTCCAGCGAAGCTCGGAAAGGAACGCCTAGAGCCTCGGCCTCCTGCTCCTCGCGGTGCTCCTTCTCGTCAAGGATGCGAAGGAAGAGAATCCAAGTCAGTTCGGGCACGTACTGCATCGCACCGGCGCAGTTGCCACGCCGCATGATGTCGCAGATGCTCTTGACGGCCTGATCCACCGACGCCTGCGTCGTATGCCGTCGGCCATTGCCGTTCCCGTTGCCATTACGTCGCTTCGCCATGTGCTAAAGATCTCCCGCAAATGCTCGTCGCAGGATCGCAGCAGGCAACGCGTCAATCGCCGCCATCTCGTCTGCCGTGGCCGAAGTAATGGTGTTGAAAGCATCGAGTCGTTTGTCAATTACCTCAACCACTTCGCGTTGCTTAGCGATCGGTGGATGAGGCACCTCCAGTGCGCCTACCTTTCCCGAACTCAAGGTATAGAGCCCGCTGGTCGTTTGAGCTTTCTCAACCATCTGGGCCTTGCCCGGCTGGCTGTTGAGGAAGTGGCTGATGAAGCGATATGAGGTCGTAGATGGATTTAGTCGGACGCGAATGATGTGATTCTGGTGAATCCACTCATCGCCATCTACGTCAAAGATGGCATTGCGGCCGATCTGATCGACGCTGCCATTGCCTTCCACGATCAAGATGTCGCCAAGACACAGCCGCAAGCGATCAAGTTCGACTGGTGTTACCTCAAAACGCTCTACCACGGCCAGATCGAGAGACCCTCGTTGGACATTGCGCACAGTGAGAAATGGCCGATGGAAGTGTACCGGCCGACGATTCGGTGACTTCTGAATGCCACTGACAATGTCGGCTATGTTTGCAATCGGCACTCGTTGCCATTTAGCGGCGCGTTCTCCCGCGAACATGCTTCGCAGCATTGATCCGCGAAGTGCCATCGATGCCTCAAGTCGTGCCTGGGCCGCCGCGCGCGCCTTCTCCACGGTCGCCATCTGTTCACGCAAGATCGCTGTAATCCGTTTCTGTTCCGGCACCGGCGGGAGGGGGAACTCCATCTTCAGGAGCCTATCGCCTTTGACGGCGCTCTGCCCTACCCAGCGGTTGCAGATGTTGGCGAAAACTCCCCTGATCCACTGCTGATTCAGCCAAGCCGCCAGGAACTCGGGAAGCAGGACGCCGGGCTTTGGCCGAATGCGGGTGAAGTGATTGCTGAAAACAACCGGCTCGTCGTAGCCCTCAAATAACGCGCTCTTGCCGACAAGCTCGGTGCTGTTCGTGTTGTTGAACATCACGTCGCCGGGAATCAAGCGGTAATGGTCGATGGTCGCAGCGTTGGCCGGAACCCGAAGCACCTCGTCCCACACGAGGTTGCCTCGCGTATCGACGTTGTTCATCCGCAGCTGTATCACGCCGTCGGAGTCGCGCACCCCAGAGGCGAAGCCCGCCTGGACCTCGGCGATTTGCTCGCCAAGACGAACCATGCGCCATCCAGCCGGAAGCGGGTGTTCGTGCAGGCTCTGTCTTAGTGTCTCCAACGTCGTCATGCCGCAAACATCCTTGTCTTGGTCTCACGGAGCAGGTCCGACGGCTTGCCCGCTGCCTGGAGCACCGCCAAGCCACCTGCGGCCTTGACCAGAGGCGTCTGGAGAAACTGCAGTTCAGCCATCTTGTGGACCTTCTAGTTTGTCCACCTGCCGGGGCAACTTCTTCTGTTCGGACTGCAACCGGCGTTCGACTTTTTTTACGTCTTCGGCAGGAGGGAGCTTCTCCGGAACGATGCCCCGGTCGACCAAGAGCTTGCGGACCTCCTGGTTATTCTTGACGTGTTCGCTGGTTACGCCAGGTTCCGAGCGCAGCTCGTGCTGCTTAATGTTGAAGTTGGTGATTTCGTTGGCAAAGTCTTTGGCCTTAATGGTGATGGTGGGGAGGAAGTCAGCCAGCGCTCGCCCCCTTGGCACGCCGAGCTTATCCTTCATGTCTTGCGTCGTTCGTCCGCCGAACAGCGCCTTGTCGCCCTTGCTGCGGATACGACCGAAGCTTTCACTGTCGCGCAGACGGTCGAAGATGATGCCGGAAAGCTCTTTCTCCGAGCGGGTCAGCTTTTTGCGAGCGCTGACGCGCTCGGCTTCGGCGAGACGTTTTTCGATGACCTCCTGCTTGCGGGTCTGGACGGCGAAGTAGGTCTGAGCGAAGGCGATCTGGTCTTTGGCCGGGTCGCCGTTCTGGGCGATCAGGTAACAGGCGTAACGGGTGAGGGCGATGTCCTCAATCTCTCGTTTGGCGCCCGAACCAAGATCGACCATTTTCGTGACCCCAAGAAAATGGTCTTGCGGATCAAAACCTGCTGTTTGACAAGAGGTTATAGCCTTGTCGACGACCTTTGCAAAGTTCTCCCAGCGGGCATAGCCCAAGAGCATCTGTAGATCGCGGGCGCACCAGAATTCGGTGTCACTGTCGGGGAACTTCTGGACCATGTCCTCGAAGCTGGAATGAAGGCGGACAACAATTTCCTTGTCCATGAGTGAACTCCTGGGCTGCCTTAAGCCGCAAACATCCTTGTCTTCGTCTCACGCAAGAGGTCAGAGGGTTTCCCAGCCGTTTGGAGAGCGGCGAGACCACCGGCAGCCTTAACCTCAGGCGTCTGGAATATCTGCGGGTTCTCCAGACCCTCGGTGCCGCCGCGATCAAACTGGCTGGCGATGGCGCGGATCGTGGCGGCGGTCCGGACAGGCAGCGCATTGATCCAGTCTTCGTGCTTGTAGGTGAAGGCCATCGTGCGGTCGTGGCGCGTGCGCGGGTTCATGCCCCAGCCGAGTTCGGCCAGCACATCGTAAAGGTCATAGTCCTGCTTGTCGTCCACCATCCGCACGACCGTGGGGGAATAGCCGGAGGTCACCAATGCGTCGATGAGCTCCTGCCGTGAAGGCGGATCGATCCACCGCCCCCGGAAGTCGTCGAGCGTGTGAACCTCCTGGACGAGGCGAGCGGCCAATCGAGCCTTATATTCGTCCAGGGGGACCGGCATGGCCTTGCCGTCCACATCGGCGACGATGAAGCGCCCAGCGTCGGTGATGTGAACATCGAAGCCTTCGACGCTGATCGCCGGCTCGGGTGGAGATGGCGGCGGGGTCGGGCCGGGACCGGAACCCTCACCGCCGGTGCGAGGAGGCTTGGTGATAAAGCCCTCGCCGAAGAGGCGCGTGGCGTCGGTGTAGTCGTAGACGCGGAACATCAACTTGCCCGTTGGCGCGTCGATGCGGGTGCCCCGGCCGACCATCTGGTAGAAGCTGATCGGCGATTTGAGATATTTGAAGAAGACGATATTCCGCACGCAGGGCACGTCCACGCCGGTGGTCAGCAGATCGACCGTGGTGGCAATGAAGTGGCTGCGTGAGGAGGCGCGAAGGTCGGGCAGCTGGTCGTTGCCGCTGCTGGCGGCGGTGCATTTGAAGGCGTAGTAGTCGAGTCGCTGCTTGCCGTTGTCGGCGCACCACTTGGCGTAGAGGTTGTTCAGGCACACCGACACATCGTCGGCATGGCGGTCGCGGGCGCAGAAGATGATGGTCTTCTGCTCGGGGCCACCGGTCTCGAGGAGGTAGCTGAACAGATCCCGACACATGGCCAAGACACGGTCGGGCAGAAGGATGCGATCCTCGAACTGGTAACGCTCGTAGAGGTCGTCGATCTGCGCGGGCGTGAGCGGCTGGCCGGTGATGGCGTCGACCGGGTGCCGGGCGATGATCTGGGCCTTCGAGATGCCGGTATCGTCGAGGTTGACGCGGCCTTTCTGAATTTCGCAGGCGGCGAGATAACCGTCCTCGATGGCCTGGGCGATCTCGTACTCGTAGGCAGGCTCTCCAAAGTAAGCGATGTTGTTCGAGGTGATCTCGGCGTCCTGCTTGGCCTCGGCCGTCTCTTCCTTGCATTCGAGCTGTCGCGGCGTGGCGGTGAGGCCGATCTGCACGGCGCTCTTGTTGCGCGTGAGCACCTGCGACCATTTGCCCCAGGCCGAGCGATGGCACTCGTCGATGACGATGTGGGTGAAGTAGTCCTCGGGGTAGAAGGTGGTCAGGAAGTTGGCGTCACCGTTGTCGTTCTCCACGTCCAGGGTCTGATACGTGGCGATGTGGATGCGAGCATTCTTAGCGTTGTTCGTGCCGTCGGGCTTGCGGAAGACTTCAGTTGCGTCGGAACCGAAGACGTTCTGGAATGCCCTGAGCGCCTGGGCGCGGAGTTCATCGCGGTCGCAGACGAACAGAGCGCGGGTGAGCTGCCCAGCGTCCGAGATTCGCTTGAGCAGGTTAACGGCGATGAAGGTTTTGCCCGAGCCTGTGGCCAGAGAGAGCAGCGCCCGTTTGGGGTTATTGGCGATCTGGTCACGGGCGACCTTTTCCATGACAGCGCGGATTGCTGCGTCCTGGTAGTAGCGACGAGCACTTTCGCCGCCGGGGTACGGCTGGAGCAACGGCCTGGCCGCTGGTGATTCGAGTGTAAAGCCCATGCCCCGCTCGTAACGGGCGCGAAGATCTGCCGGGGCAGGAAACTCGGCGATGGGCTGCGGTGCAGAGGTCAGGCCAGTGAAACAATCGAACTCGACGAACTGATGGCCGTTAGACGAGAAGACGAAGCGGACGTTCAGCCGCTTGCACTCGGAGTAGCCCTTGGCCTGGTCGAGGCCGTGGCCAGCCGGGAGGCTTTCCTTCTTGGCCTCGATGAGCGCCATCGCGACTGGCTGCGTGTCGACGTTGACCTTGACCCGGAGGACGTAGTCGATCTTACCTCGCGAGCGCCGCCGGGCTTTGCCATTGATGATCTCGACCGTGCCCGCTGTCTCTTCGCGCCGAATTAGGTCCTCCGTCCAGCCACGTTTGTGAATGGCTGGATCGATGAGTTTTGCTCTCGTATCGGCCTCATTGAAGGGCATCTGGCATCCCTAATCGCTTCTTCGTGCGAGGCTTAAGCCAAGCGTCAACAGCTTCCTTGTGGACCCGTTAGGACCGGTCGACCTTCTCGCCGGGCAGTCTATGCTCCTGAGCCAGCTTGTAGAGCGTCAACTTGGCGACCTTCAGATAACCGAGAGCTCATCAACGATAAAAACGCCATTGAGCTGATCCATCTGCTCTCCTTGTGCCGCCACAGCCGCAGTCGCCGGTTCATGCTGACGGCAAAGAAGCAGCCCACATTTCACAGTTGTTGGAGCGGGCTGTCAATTGATGGGCACACGGTATGCGATTTCCCAAGCCTCTGAAATGGCCGAGCTTATGGAAGAGCATGACAAGGGGCTGTCAGCGATCAGCCGATTGACGGCTTGTGGGTCGCTATGCTCTGCCTGCTATGCGGACTGTGGGCATCAACTCCGCCGGCTGAACGCGCAGAGCCTTGGCCAACCGTTCGACGGTCTCGAGCCGGACGTTGCGCTGGCCACGTTCGATGAGGCCTAAATCAATGCTGCAATCCCACTGCCGCCTGCGCATCGCCTCCACCACCGACAGCGGAGCGATGTGGTCGAGGTAGCGGGCGGTGGTGGCGATGCTGGCGTGGCCGAGCTGCTTGGCGATCAGGCCGATGTCGAGGCCCTCGAAGCGCAGCTCAGCGGCGTGCGTGTGACGCAGGGCGTGGGCGTGCACGCGGCGGGGGATGCCGGCTTGGAGGGCAAGACGCGGCAGCAGGCGGCGGATGTAAGCGTCACTGATGGGGTGGCCATGTTGGGTGCAGAACAGGGGGGACTGTACACCCAGGCCACGTTGGGCTCGAAGATCCTGCCAGCGCCGCAGTTCTGCCCAGGCTCCGGGGTCCATGCCCACCACGCGGGATCGGCCACCTTTGCCGTAGTCGACACGCAGCAGACCGCGGCGTTCATCCACGCAGCGGGGTAGGAGCGTCAGGGCCTCGTGGATCCGCAGGCCCGTGCGGTAGAGGACGGCGATCAGGGCGCGGTGCCGCACGCCCGTGAAGGTCGCGGGGTTACAAGCCTGCATGAGCAGCAGGACCTCCTCGGGCTCGAGCACCTGCGGCGGCAGGCGGCGGGCACGTCGTTTGCCCCCGGATACGGCGGGCGGCCTGGAGGGTCTGCTCACGCGATGTTCGATGGATGTGATGCTTCCGGAGGCGGGAACACTTCCGGGGGCAGGGGCGAAGATGCTTCCGGGGGCGGGGGTGGAGCTACGTTTTGGTGTCATAACGTAACTCTGTTACCTCC
>JADZCW010000295.1 GCA_020851395.1 Phycisphaeraceae bacterium | reverse complement strand
GTGTCGGCGAGGAGGAAGTCGCGGCCGGGCGTGGTGTCAAGGCCTTGCGCGACGGCGGGAGAGCCGATGACGGCCCGTTGGCTGGACATGGCCTCGAGGGCCTTGTTCTGCACGCCACGGGCCAGGCGCAGGGGGGCGATGACGACGGAGGCCTGGGCGAGGTAGGGGCGGACGTCGGGAACGGGGCCGATGACGTCGACGTTGCTCAATCGGCCCAACGCCCAGACCTTGGGGCTGGGGTCGCGGCCGACGATGGTCAGGCGGACCTGCGTGCCCTGGCGGTGGAGCAGGGGCAGGACGTTCTGGGTGAACCAGACCAGGGCGTCGACGTTAGGGCGGTAGTCGAGCACGCCGGTGAAGAGCAGGCGGGGCACGCTCGCGTCGATCTGGTCGAGCGGTTGCGGGTGGAAGTAGTCGAGGTCGACGCCGTTGCCGACGACGTGCAGGCGGTCGTCCGGGCCGTGGGTGTCGCGGTAGAGGGCGGCCTCGGTCTGGCTGACGACGGTGATGGCATCGACCAGGTCGTGCCGGCCGGCCTCGACGGCGCGGAGGCGACGGGCCTCGAGGTTGTAGAACCATCGCTGGGGGGGACGCGTGGCGGCGGACCACTGGGCCCACTTGTCGCTGTCGACGTCGACGAGATCCAGGACATGGCGTGGGCGGTCGGGCAGGCGCATCAGCGGGCGGCTATAGGCGACGATACCGGTGCAGAAAGTCAGCACGGCGTCGAAGGGTCGATCGGCGTGCCAGCGGAGGATCTGGCGGGCGAGTGTGGGGCGGAAGAAATACTCGGGCGTGGCGGCGCGTCCCAGGCACAGCCCGCCGAGGGCGCGGATGCGGCTGCCCCAGACGGCCAGAGGTTCGACGGCCAGGGTCTTGACGCGATCCATCAGGGCGTCGTACTGCTCGGCGATCAGGGGCTCGTGGGTGGTGGCGGCCAGGGCGACGTCAAAGTGTTCGCTGAGGGTTTTGAGCAGGTGCCAGGCGCGGATGCGGTCGCCACGGTCGGGCGGGAAGGGCGCGCGGTGCGTGAGCATGAGCACGCGACGACGACCCGAGGCGGATCGGGCGGGCCGACCGGCCTGAGCGCGCAGGAGGTTGTTGTCGCGAGTGTTCACGCCCATGGACATCGACCGGATTCCTGCCCCCGAACGGTCAGGGGGCTGACCCAGGAAGTATCGGCCGATAATCAGGGGCACTGGAATGGGAACGAGGGTTTTTCGAAGTGGGAAGGGGTCTTTTGAAGGGCCGGGGCAGCCAGGCTTCACCCGGGACAGGGGCTTGAGGGGGTGCTGAAATGGATATGATCCACCTGATCAACGCCAGGCAGAGAGGTTCGAACAGTGAACAACGGCATCCAGATTCGCCCTGAAACGCCCGCTGACTACGACGCGATCACGGAGCTGACGGCCGCCGCGTTCCGGACGCTGGAGGTCAGCAGCCACACGGAGCAGTTCATCATCGAAGCGCTGCGGACGGCCGAGGCATTATCGGTCTCGCTCGTGGCGGAGCTGGAAGGGCGAATCGTGGGGCATATCGCGTTCTCCCCGGTGAGGATTTCCGACGGCAGCGCGGGCTGGTATGGGCTTGGACCCGTGTCGGTGCTGCCGGCCTATCAGCGGCGGGGCATCGGCGGGGCGCTGATCCGGGAGGGGCTGTCGCAGTTGCGGGCTCGGGGCGCCCAGGGATGCTGCCTGGTGGGCCACCCCGAGTATTACCCGCGATTCGGATTCCGAAATACTCCGGGGCTCGTGCTCGAGGGGGTGCCGCGGGAGGTGTTCTTCGCCCTGCCGTTCGGCGAGCACTTGCCCCAGGGCGCGGTGGAGTTTCACGAGGGGTTCGCGGCGAAAGGCCCGTGAACAGGGGCGAACAACGCCAGCCTGTGCGCCCGGTACACCTGCGAGGGGGCCAGGATGGTTTCGGCCTATCTCCGGCAGCGAACGTCGTCGTTCCCTGTACCGGCACGACCGCATGTGGGGAAGGTGAGCGACCGTTATGCGCGGATCGCGGAGCTGCTCGAGCCATTCGTGACGCAGGAAGAGGGGATGGGCTACGCCGCCATCATGGGTGACCCGCTGAAGCAGAGGCAACACGTCCAGGAAGTGTTGATGCCCGTGCGAGCGGAGTTGGCTGGAGCAGCCGAAGACATCGAAGCGGTCTTGCACATCCTGAGGCCTTAGGGACAGCGAATATCCGGCAGTTGCCGGCAGTGTGAAGAATCCTGACCGACTCAGGCGGGCTTACGTGCCACAACGATGACGCCCCAGCCGGTCTCGACGGCGGCCTCGCGGCGTGCGTGCTGGATGGTCAGGCCGACAGCCTCCAGCTCGCGGAGGTAGCCGTCGAGCGTTTCGCAGCGGATGCCCGTGCGCTGATCGGACGGGCGGTCGCGGTCGAGGGTGTCGGCCCAGGCCTGCGTGGCGGGGTCCAGGGCGGCGAAGACAGCGGGGAAGTAGGTCCGCACGTCGGCCATGGCCAGGGCGCAGTTCAGGAAGAAGAGGCCGCCGGGGGGAGTGACTCCACGGCCCGTCGAAGATATGCCGCGCGATCAGCGTCCTCCCAGAGCACGTGCAGGGTCTTGATGTCGACCCACAGGTCGTAGTCGCGCGGCGGGGGCAGTTCATCACGGACCAGGTCCAGGCAGAGAAAGTCCACGTGACAGCGGTGCTCGGTTGCCACTTCCCTGGCGCGATCGATGGCGGCCTGACTGACATCGACGCCGGTGACAACATAGCCGCGCTGGGCCAGGTGGATGGCGTTGAGCCCGTCGCCGCAGCCGGCTTCGAGTATGCGGCTACCGGCCGGCGGGGCATCGTGGGAAGTCAGGAACTCGGCGAACACCGGCGGCGTGGCCATCTCCGGCCGCCAGTGACGACGCCCCTGGGCGTAGGCCTGACGGTAGATCTGGTCCCACTCCTGCTGATAAACAGGCGGCTGGCTCATGGAGATTCCCCTGTGATGGAACGTTATCGTCACGAAGGCACGTATTGCCTACGGCGTGGCGGATCGATCGGCCTGATCGATGGCCGTCAGGTCCAAATGGTGATCAGGCGCGGGCTCTTGGCGGTAAAGGGTGAGCCGTCATAGTCGCCAAAATGCTCGCGGAAACCAAAGCCGATCTCGGACATCAGGGCTCGAAGCTCGGGCAGCGTGTAGTAGCGGATGTCCCAGCCGGCCTGGGTCTGGCCCTGGTTGTCGTGCAGGACCGAGCGCATGCTCAGCACGCACCGGCTGGCATCAAAGGTGATGCTGCGTTCATACGTTCGGCCGTCGGGCAGCGTGGTCGTCGAGCTCTTGCCATCATTGGTGATGATGGCCATCAGGGTGAAGATATTGGCTTGGTCGAACACGAATACTCCGCTGGGCTTGAGGGCCTTGCGGATCCGGCGGATGATGTCGTTGTTGGTCGCATCATCGAAGAAGGCCAGCGCGGTGGACATCGACAACACGACGTCGAAGGCGGCGTCCATTGCCAGCGTTCGCATGTCCAGGCGTTCAAACGCAGCGGACACCCCGGCCTCTTGGGCGTCGCGAACGGCCCGGGCGATGTAGTCGGCTGAGCCGTCGTAGCCGACAACGGTGTGGCCGAGCTTGGCCAGGGCGATGGTGTGCCGGCCCCAGCCGCACGCCAGGTCCAGGATGCGATGCTCGGGTCGCAGGGGCACGATGCGCTGGATGAATCCGGCCTGCGGCGAGGCTTCGGCTTCCTTGTAGAACTGGCTGAAGCCTCTAAAACGATCGGTGTAGAACGATTCGTGGATGGTCATGGGCCGCTCCTGTTGCGGAAGGTGGACACGGCACGACGTGGATCAAAGGCACAAAGCGGGCACAGATTACATGCGATGAGCCGGCAGGTGAAATGCTGCTAGGGCCGGGGCGAAAGAGCGCCGACGGTGGACTCGATCTCCGGCAGGACGCGGACGGCGGGGGTCTTGGGGATCAGGACGGCGGCGAAGGGGTGAGTCATGACCTGGGCGGTCGTGTCCTGGTCGCTGGGGCGGTTGACGCGGGCCTGGACGAACAGGGCGCGCTGCTGGCTGTCGTGCTGAACGCCCTGGATGGCGGCCCAATAGCCGGCGGTGGGACGCTGGCCCATGGCGACGAGGACCAGGTCGTAATTCTCAAGGTCGTGGCTGACACGGCCCAGGAGGTAGCGGCTGCCGAGGGCGGCGAGCTGGGCGCGGGATTTAACCAGGGCGATGGTCGGCTCGGTCAGGCCGGGGTCGTCGCCGCGGATCTGACGGAC
>JADZCW010000294.1 GCA_020851395.1 Phycisphaeraceae bacterium | reverse complement strand
CCGACGAAGAACCACAGGATCGCCTGGAGCGTCTGCCCCCCGTCGAGGGGGTAGATCGGGAGCATGTTGAAGACCAGGAGCACGATGTTGATGTTCAGCAGCAGAATAAGCATGTCCACCAGCGTGTGGTAGCGCGGGTCGTTATGGGTGAGCGCCTGGACCCACACCACCAGCCCCAACAGCACCGGCACGAGCACGACATTGACCAGCGGGCCGGCGACGATCGACCAGAGCAGCGCCCCGGCCCGGGCCGGTGGCTGCACGTAAGCCACGCCGCCGAGCGGCCAGAGCACGATCCGGTTGGCCACGCCCCCCACCGACCGGCAGGCCAGGGCGTGGCCGAACTCATGCAGGAGAACGATGGCGAAGACGCTGACGAGCACCCCGAGCTCCCCCATCGGGCTGATCCCCTGCGGCCGGGCCTGAACGAAGAACGCCGCCGCCAGGAACCACGTCCAGTGGACGAACACCTCGACCCCGAAGGCGCGAAACAGGCGCAACGATCCGTTGGGTCCTGGCATCATGTCCGAAAGTATAGGCTGGCCGACGCTGACGTGTGTACGATCAGTCGTGCCCCACGGACGGACGACACACCCCATCATCAGAGGACAGGCTCATGCCCACCCCCCCCACCGTGATCCTCACCGGCGCCGCCGGCGGCGTCGGACAGGCCTCGGCCCTGGCGCTGGCCCAGGCCGGCTGCGATCTGCTGCTGACCAGCCGCGACCCCCGGAAGTTGAAGTCAGTTACCGAGACGGTCCAGGCCAACAACCCGCGCGGCGTCCGCGTCGAGACCTTCGCCGCCGACCTGGCGGAGCCCAACGCCGGGGCGGCCGTGGTCCAGACGTGCCTGAAACACTTCGGGCGCGTCGACGTCCTGGCCCACGTCGCGGGATACGCCCCCAACGGGCCGATCGAGAAGATCACTCCCGAAGCCTGGCGAGCCACCATCGATGTGAACCTGACGTCGCTGGTGCTTCTGACGGCGGCGGCCTGGCCGGTGTTCCGGGGGCAGAAGAAGGGGCTGATCGTCAGCGTGTCGTCGATCGCGAGCCTGGACCCCTTCCCGGGTTTCTCGATGTACGCGCCGGCGAAGGCGGGGGTCAACATGTTCACCCTGTGCGCCGGGCGCGAGGGAGCGGAGCTGGGGATCCACGCGGTGGCCATTGCCCCCGGGGCCATCGAAACTCCCATGCTCCGCGCCATCTACAGCGAGCAGGACATCCCCACCGACCGCACGCTGCGGCCCGAGGCCGTCGCCGAGCTGATCCGGGACTGCATCACCGGTGCGCGAAAGTTCGAGAGCGGACAGACCATCCCCCTGCCGAGCCCGTGAGCGTAGATGGTCCCAAATGATGGCGGCTGATCAGCCCTGCTGCTGTCCCTCGACGGGCATGAAGATCCACATGGCGATGTAGGCAATCAGCCCCACGCCCCAGACAACGGTGCCGACGATGAAGATCACCCGCCACATCCAGGCGGGCAGGGACGAGTGCACACCTAAGCCGCCGCAGACGCCGCCGAGGATCTTGTCGGTCTTGGAGCGGGCGAGTTTCTTCAGGGTGTCGCTCATGGTCGACTCCTTTCTCGTGGGCGGGTGAGGGAGGAGGAACGGTTACGGCGCGGCGATCAGTGTGGGCTCGACGCCCAGGAGGGCCTTGCCCGCCTGACGCACCAGGTCGTCGGGGCCGGCCAGGACGTGGGTGACGCTGGTGGCGGAGCGCACGCCGGGGCCTTGGCCGACGATCAGGGCGGGGTCGTGGTGCTCCATCTCGCCAAATGAGCCGTACTTGCCGTCGTCGTTGTAGGCCTGCAGGCAATCGCCGCCGATCCGTTGCGTGGCGTCGCAGGCACGGGGGAAGTCGACATAGGGCTCCCCCGGAAGGGCTGGGAAGTGACGCACGATGAGCGTGGAGGCCCCGGCGCCCGCTAACTTGCGGTAGTAGCCCATGCGGCCGATGGTGGCCCCGGGGAGGATGCCCATCTTGGTGCGGCGGCGGGCGTCGATGAGGAAGCGGGTCTGGCGGTCGTCGTTCTGGACGTGGACGTCGCCGAAGGGGTCGTAGTAGCTGCGGGGGTCGGTCTTGCGGGTGACGGGACAGATCAGCGTGCCGGTGGTCGGGACCTGCAGGAGCGTCCAGGCGCCGGCGAGAGCGCCGATGTCGCTGGGGCCCTCGGGCGAGGCGTCGAGCAGGCTAAGGGTGTGCGTCAGGGCGTAGCTGAGGCAGGCCACTTGGGCGGGGAGGCCGGCTGGGGGACCGATCAGATGAATCAGGCGGTCGACCTGGAGGTTGATGCGTTTGTTGACGCGGGCGTCGGTGAGCGTCATGCGGGCGCGAAGGTTGAGCTGGTCGAGGCTGGAGGTGGTCGCGGTGTAGTGGGCGGGGTCCATGACCTCGGGGACGCGGGCCCACTTGACGGGGTCCTCGCGGGCTTTTTCGAGGCTGGGCCAGAAGTAGGCGACCTCGGGGGCAAGCCAGAGGCGGTCGCCGCCGGTGAAGATCTTGGAGGCAGGGTCCTCCATGGCGGCGGGGTGCCAGAAGAGGTTCTGCTGTTCGGCGGCGTCCATCTGGCAGGCGAGGATGCGGGCCCCGTGGTGGGTGACGAGGAGCCGGCCGGCCGGGGCGTTGAGCGTCATCGGCCCGAACTTGCGGCTGTCCATCGCGTCGTGAAGCCTTGTGAACCAGTTGGCCATGTCAGGTCCCTTTCTGGACGCAAAGCATAACCCTCGATGGCTGGAATGACGAGCCTTACTCGTCAGCCCGACCGTCGAGGGTCGAGGAAATTTGCCTGGCTATTCCGAAACTCACGCCCCGACGGTGTAGGTCTCGCCGCTGCGGAGGAACGCGTCGAGGTCGGGCGAGCCCTTGGCGGCAACGGCCTGGCGGACCTGTCCGTCGAGCAGGTCCTCGTAGCAGTCGTCCTCAGCCTTGTAGAACACGCCCATGGGCTCGGGGAACTGGGGGTAGGACAGCCGGCTGAGCAGGAAGGCCAAGTTCTCGTCATTCTGGTCGTGGAAGATCAGGTCGTCCTCGGTGACGCCCTTGCCGAGCTGGACGACCTCGGGCTTGTGCGAGCCGTCGAGACGGATGCCCTTGTCGCGGTTCTTGCCGAAGACCAGGGGCTTGCCGTGCTCGAGGTAGATCACGTGCTCGTCCTTGGTGGCCTTGTCGGTGGCGTACTGGAAGGCGAAGTGGTTGAAGATGTTGCAGTCCTGGTAGATCTCGACAAAGCTCGTGCCCCTGTGCTGGGCGGCGGCCTGGAGGACGTCGGCAAGGTTCTTGTCCACGTCGATGGCGCGGGCGACGAAGGAGGCCTCGGCGGCCAGGGCGATCGAGAGCGGGGTGATGGGGATGTCGATGGCACCCATGGGGGAGGACTTGGTCTTCTTGCCCTCCTCGCTGGTCGGGGAGTACTGGCCCTTGGTCAGGCCGTAGATGCGGTTGTTGAAGAGCAGGATGTTGACGTTGACGTTGCGGCGGAGGATGTGCAGGAGGTGGTTGCCGCCGATCGAGAGTCCGTCGCCGTCGCCGGTGACGATCCAGACGTCCAGCTCGGGGTTGGCGATCTTGACGCCCGAGGCGATGGCGGGTGCGCGTCCGTGGATGGAGTGGAAGCCGTAAGTGTTCATGTAGTAAGGGAACCGCGAGGAGCAGCCGATGCCCGAGACGAAGACGGTCTTCTCGCGGCGGGAGCCCAGGGCGGCCAGGACACGCCTGACCTGATTCAGGATGGCGTAGTCGCCGCAGCCGGGGCACCAGCGGACGTCCTGGTCGGAGGAGAAGTCCTTGGGCGTGAGCGTGGTCAGCGGGACGGTGGTGTTGGGGGTGCTCATGGTTGTCCGGGGGGCCCGGTTCGGGGCCGAAAAGCGTGTCGGATCAGCTTGTTTGTTCGTGGAATTCTAGGCCGGTCGGGGCGGCGTGGGTGAGAGTGCGGCGGCTCAGCCGCCGGTGTGCAGTTCCTGGGCGGGGGCGGAGGCCTCGAGGGCGTGAGGCTGAGGGGGGATCGACTCGCGGTCGCCCCACTGGCCGCTGAGCATGTGCTCGATGGCGTAGTGGATCTCCTCGACGAGGAAGGGTTTGCCGTAGATCTTGTTCAGGCCCCGTGCGTCGATGAGGTAGCGGGCGCGAAGGAGCATGCGGAGCTGGCCGGTGTTGAGCTCGGGGACGAGGACCTTCTTGTAGCGTCTGAAGACCTGGCCGAGATTGGCGGGCATGGGGTTGAGGTGTCGCATGTGCAGGCCGGCGACGGAACGTCCCTCGTGCTGGGCTCGCTCGACGGCAGTGCGGATCGAGCCGTAGGTGCCGCCCCAGCCGACGACCAGGAGGTCGCCCTGCTCGGGGCCGTAGACCTGGGCCGGGGGGACGTCATCGACGACCTTGACGATCTTGGCGGCGCGAAGCTCGGTCATGCGATGGTGGTTGGCCGGGTCGTAGGAGACGGCTCCGGTGATGTCGGCTTTTTCGAGGCCGCCGATGCGGTGCTCGAGGCCGGGCGTGCCGGGGATGGCCCAGGGGCGGGCGAGGTGTTCGTCGCGCTGATAAGGTTTGAAGCTCGCGGCGTCGGTTGGATGGCTGACAGGGATCTTTTCGAAGGATGAGGCGTCGGGCACCTTCCAGGGCTCGGAGCCGTTGGCGATGTAGCCGTCGGTCAGGAGCAGGACGGGGGCCATGTGCTTGAAGGCCAGACGGACGGCCTCGATGGCGGCGTTGAAGCAGTCGGCGGGCGACTGAGCGGCCAGGACGATGACGGGGCAGTCGCCGTTGCGGCCGAACATGGCCTGGAGGAGGTCGGACTGCTCGGTCTTGGTAGGCAGGCCGGTGGAGGGGCCGCCGCGTTGGACGTCGATGACGACCAGGGGCAATTCCGTCATGACGGCCAGGCCGATGGCCTCGCTCTTGAGGGCGAGGCCGGGGCCGGAGGTGCCGGTGACGGCGAGCTGGCCGGCGAAGGCCACGCCGATGGCGGCGCAGACGGCGGCGATCTCGTCCTCGGCCTGGAAGGTCTTGACGCCCATGTGGCGCATGGTGGCCAGGTCGTGGAGGATGTCGCTGGCGGGGGTGATGGGGTAGGTGCAGTAGATCAGGGTCTTGCCGGAGAGCTTGCTGGCGGTGACCAGGCCCATGGCGGTGGCCTCGTTGCCGGTCACCTTGCGGTAGGTGCCGGGCGAAACGGGGGCGCGGCCGACGTGGTAGCGGACGGGGAAGATCTCAGCGGTCTCGCCGAAGTAGTAGCCGGCCTTGAGGGCCTTGATGTTGGCCTCGGCGACCTGGGGGAGCTTTTTCTTCTTGCCGAAGTAGTCGTCGAGATATTTGATCGTGGTGTCGAGCGAGCGGTCGTAGAGGAAGTAGATCAGGCCCAGCGCCCACATGTTCTTGCAGCGGCCGGTGTCCTTGGCGGTCATGCCCGAGCCGGCGAGGCTCTCGTCGTTGAGCCGGCTGATCGGGACGCGGTAGATCTTGTAGCGGTCCTGGTACTTCGAATCGTCGAGCGGATTGTAGCCCTCGGGGTAGCCGGCCTTGCGGAGGTTGACCTTGTCGAACTCCGAGTCGTTGACGACCACGACGCCGCCGTTCTGGACGTCCTGGATGTGGGCCTTGAAGGCGGCGGGGTTCATGGCGATCAGGGCGTTGACCTCGTCGCCTGGGGTGTGAATGTCCTGCGACGAGAAGTTGATCTGGAAGCCCGAGACGCCGGGGACCGTGCCGGCGGGGGCGCGGATCTCCGCGGGGAAATCCGGCAGGGTGGCCACGTCGTTACCGGCGATGGCGGAGGTGTCGGTGAACTGAGAGCCGGCGAGCTGCATGCCGTCGCCGGAGTCGCCGGCGAAACGGATGACGGCCGAGGCCAGTTCAACGCGTTGGGTGTGGGAAGCGCCCGCCGCGGCGGGCTGTGAGGCGGCGTTCGTCGGAGTGCCGGCGACCATACGAGCCAACTCCTGAATTGGAGGGGAAATCCCCCCGGACATCCCCCGAAAATAACCCCGGAGACCGCCCCTGAAGGCGATCGGCGGGAAAGTCGGTGGATTGTAGTCTTTAAATCCTCAAGTGCCAAGAAGCTGTGCAAAACGATCACCACCCCAGTCGGGCCCTTTTTCGCAAAGAATCGGGGTAGCGAGCCGTTTTTGGCAGGCCTGGGGGGGCCGCATGCCGATGGGATGCTCAACCTGGCGTCATTGATGACCCCCCTGTCGCCGAATCGTTGAGCACGCAGGATTGCGACTTGCCTATTTTACGGACCAGAAGCACCCGCTGCTGGCATGATTGGTGAGGTTGTTCAATTACTTCGCAGTCAGCTGCTCAGAAGCCCCGGCTAAGGCCCCCTATACTGTCAACCATCATCGGACCCACCCCCGCTTCTCTCCACGATTTCGAGCGATCAGCCCCCTGGAACCCCCCGCGTGAGCCTGAAGTACCAACGCGTCAAACAAACTGACCTCCTGCTGCCCGCTCCGCTGCGCTGGACCACACGGGCGTTCAGCTCCATCACCCTGGCCGTGATCCTTCTCGTGCTCGTCGCCCTCTACGGCACGCTGGCGAGCGTGCCGGTGACGTTCCTGCTCAAGGGGCTGTTCTACGGGTTGCTGGGTTTGGGGGGCGTCGGGGCGGGGATGCTGGCGGGGTATCACGTGGGGATCGGGCAGTGGTGGCCGGGGCGGGGACGAGCGCGGATCGTGCGGGGGACGATGGGGTGGCTGCTGGTGGCGATCGGCGCGGCGGCGACGGTCGGGGCGTGCGGGCAGGTCAACCTTTGGATCAGCCAGCACCCGTGGTTCACGCTGCACAGAGCGACCGTGCTGTACCGGCTGCCGGGGCTGGAGATGACGGAGCTGGAGTTCTATAGCTGGTGGCCGCTGAAGCTGATCCTGGGGCTGTTCGTGCTGAACATGGTGTGGGCGACGATCCGCCGGATCGAGTTCAAGTTCCAGAACATCGGGGTGCTCTCGGTGCACAGCGGGATCGTGCTGATCGCCCTGGGGAGCATGATCTACGGGCACCTCAAGCTCGAGGGCGACACGATCCTCTTCCGCCAGGACCTCGGCGGCGGGCCGGTCCGCGCGTTCTATGACCAGAAGACGCCGGCCCTGTTCGTCTACTGGGGCGGCAGCGAACTGATGGTGCCGCTGCCGAGTCTGCCGCGGTACAACGACCATCTGCCGCCGATCCTCCAGGGGGAACCTCTCCCCGCCGCCGCGGGCGACCAGGGGCCGCTGGACATCCGACTCGACGACAATTCCGCCTTTGAGAACATTTTCGCCGGCCGGGTCCGCGCCGCGGTCACCGGTTTCGTGGCCTATGGCGATATGACCACCGCGTGGGTCGAGGGGCCGTCACAGGCGGACGATGCGGAGGCGAATCCGGCATTGACGGTGGCGATTGGCGACATCAATGAGCCCTCCGCCGATCCCGTCGCGTGGCAGACGCTGCTGGCCCACACGCCCGGGCAGCGCTACTTCCAGATGCAGGGCCTCTCGGTCGAGTATCTCCGACAGCCCACCGAGGCACGCCTCGCGGAATTGCGGGCGGAGCTGCCGGCGAATCATGCGCTGATCGTTGAGGTGCCCGCAAGCGGCTTCCGGGGGATCTACGGGATCGAACCGGGCCAGACGATCGATGTCGGACAGACGGGATATCAACTGACCGTCGAGAACGTCGGCCCTTACGGCATGCCCTTCGTCACGCCCGGCTACGAGGGGGCGACCGACACGCAGGCGACCATGCAGGTCACGCAGGGACCGCGGACGTTCCGTCGGATCGTGATGTCACGCTTCCCGGAGCGGTCGCAGGACTTCGTGCTCGCCCCGGGCGATCCGAATGTCGGGCCGATGGGCAAGCGCGTTGACCCGGACCCGGCGATCAAGCTGACATACATCGACGCCAGCGAGGCGCGGTTCTATGTCATCGACTCGGGGAAGGCCGGCGAGCCGCTGCGGCTGATGGTGCGGCTGCCGAGTTCGCCCGAGACGGTGATCGAAGGCATGATCCCTGAGGGCAAGTTCCCCCTGGGCAAGGTGGCAGGCCATGAGCGGTGGCTGCACGTTGTCAGCCGTCTGCACGATGCGCAGCCGGTCGAGATGCCCGTGCCGACGCCCAAGGCGATGCGTCAGCCGCGCGATGAGGGGACGTTCGTGCCGTCGCTGCTGGCGGTGGACCTGCAATTCACCGGGCGGGACGGCAAGTCCACGACGCGGCGGCTCTGGCTGAGGCACATGCGGTACCCGATGCTGCCCGAGGGGGACCGGCGGGCGCGGGTAGTGGACGTGCCGGGCGTCGGGCCGATCGGCCTGGCGTTCAGCCGGGTACGTCGGTCGCTGCCGTTGGCGATCAAGCTCGATCGGTTCGAGATGCAGCCCTACCCGGGGTCGCAGATCCCGCGCGATTTCGTTGCGAGCCTGGAGATCCAGCACGTCGACGCCCAGGGACAGCTCACCGGCCAGATCGAGCACGGCGAGGCACGCCTGAACAATCCGCTGATCGCACGGGGGCTGACGTGGCAGGAGGCCAAGGCGTGGGCCGGCGGAAACCCCATCGCGGCGGGGATGCACTACCTGCAGATGGGCAAGCTCAAAATAAGTCAGATCGCCTGGGACCCCGGCGACCCAGGCGACCCCCGGAAGGATGAGAAGGACGACCAGGGGCAGTTCACCCGGCAGCAGCGTTACACCATCCTGGGGGTGGGGAACAACGCGGCCATCCAGGTGATCTTCGTGGGCGCGGTGCTGGTGGCCGTGGGGATCCCGTGGGCGTTCTACATCAAGCCCCTGCTGGCGAGGCAACAAAAGAAACGTATCCAGGCTCAGCTGGCGTGCGAGGGGCGTCTGCCGGCGCGGGAGCCCGTGACGGCGGGACAAACATGAAAGACCAAAAAGCGATGATCGTGATCCTCCGGACGCGAAATGTTGCGATGTTATTGGCGGCGATGCTGGCGTGCCTGTCGGCCGTGGGACAGGTGCGCACGGCGCCGCAGGGCAATAGTCTGCCCGAGGCGCCGCACGTGGACGCGGCGGAGGCGGCGTCGATGCCGCATCCTTTTGACGTGCATGCTGAGCCGGCGGGGGCGGAGGCGCTCGTCGCGTTTGCGCGGGCGGTGGACCTGTCGCACTTCCGGCGGTTGGCGGTGTTTGATGAGGGGCGGGCCAAGATCCTCGACACGCTGGCGCGGGAGAAGATGCTGGCGATCTACGGCAAGTCGTACTGGCGGGAGATGAGCGTCGATGACAAGGGTGAAGTTACGGCCGGGCCGCGGCTCGATCCGGTGTTCACGTTCATGGACATGCTGATCCAGCGGCAGAATTACGTGCACCGGCCGATGATCTACGTCGAGGTGCTGGACCTGCGGCGGACGCTCACGGCGGCGGTGGTTGAGCCGGTAGAACAGCAGGGCTGGCTCAAGATCGCACGGCTGACGCCGGCGATATTCGAAGACGCCCGGATGCAGCAGACCCTCGCCGGCCTTGAGAGCGACCTCAGTCTCCAGAAGGCGTTGGGCGAGGTGGCGATGGAGCTCGAGACGTTCTGGAACAGCGGGCTGCCCGGGCTGGCGATGATCAGCCCGACGGCGCAGGACGCGGAGGGCAAGTGGCTGGCGTTGTCGTCGCTGGCGCAACTCGCGGAGGAGAATCCCTCAGCGAAGCAGGCGGCGGAGGCCTGGCGGTCGCTGATCATGGCATGGCAGAAGCTCGACGCGCCAGGGGTCAACGCGCAGCTCGATGAGCTATCGAGGTTGATGCCAGCGATCCGCGGCGAGACGTATCCTTCGTCGCTGCGTCGCGGGGCGGAACGGCTCTACAACGCTACAGGGCAGTTCACGATCGGCTTCTGGGCGTACTTCCTCGGCGCGGTGGGCCTGTTGGTCGCCTTGGGCACGGGGCGGCGGACGATGCTCACCTGGGGCATCGGCGCGACGTTGTTGGGGCTGTTGGTGCACACGGCGGGGTTGGTCGTGCGGTCGATGCTGGCGAATCGGGGGTGGCTGCCGCTGCACAACCAGTACGAGTCGTTCATCGCGCTGTCGTGGTTCGCGGTGGTCGTGGGGTTGCTCTTAGCCTGGTGGCGAAAGCAGGTCATCTTCGCGGCGGCGGGGGCGGCGCTCGGGACATTCACGCTGCTGTTCGCCAACCTCGTGCCGATCCCGGCCAATCAGATCGGGCAGGTGGCGGGGATCCTGGCGACGAGCAACATCCTCAAGATCCACGTCACGACGGTGATGGCGAGCTATGGGCTGATCTCGCTGGGGTTCTTCGTGAGTCTGTGCTACCTCGGGGCGTATTACTTCCGGGGGGGGCGGGCGCTGGCGATCGCGGGGGCGGCGGTGGCGATGACGACGGAGCCGGCGGAGAATCGGTCCGGCAGCGTGGAGCGGCTTCTGCACGACCTGGACGCGGCACAGATGGTGGTGCTGCAGCTAGCGTTCTGGATTTTAGGGGTGGGGATCCTGCTGGGGGCTTATTGGGCGGACCATGCCTGGGGGCGGTGGTGGGGCTGGGACCCCAAGGAGACGTGGGCGTTGATCACCTGGATCGTGTACCTGATCGTCATCCACGTCCGAATGGGCGTGAAGCAGCGCGGGATCACCACGGCGTGGTTAAGTGTAGTGGGGTTCGGCGTGATGCTCTGGACGTACTGGGGGGTGAATCTGCTGATCGCGGGGCTGCATAGCTACGCCCAGTAGCGTTCGTGGGCGGCTGTGCTACATTGCGGGCATGTGGGATGCGGTCTTTGCCGACATGCCGTCGGGGTTCTGGCCGGCGATGCGGCATGTTCTTTGGCGCGTCGACTACAGCGACCCGCTGGCGATGGGATATTCCATCCTCAACCTGATCGAGGCGTGCTTCTGGTTCGGCATCGCCGGGTGGGTGATCCAAAGGCACCTTAGGCAGAGCGGTGGGCTGTGGAATTACGCCTACGTTGTGGCATTCGTCGTCTTCGGGGCGACGGATCTGGTTGAGTCGCAGATCGTTCCGGTCTGGCTCATCCCGGCCAAGATCCTTGTTCTGGTGGGCCTGCTGGTCTGCCGTGCCGTGGTGGTTCGTCGGTATTACCCACAGGCGAAGATGTGACATGCCACCTGGAAGCCCCCCTACCGCTCCGATGGCACGCTCATTCTTCGAACGCGACCCTGTTACCGTCGCCCGGGCGTTGCTGGGACAACGGCTCGTGCGCGTCCTGGATGGCCAGAGACTTAGCGGGGTGATCGTCGAGACAGAGGCGTATCTGGGGGTAGAGGACAAGGCGGCGCACACGTTCGGGGGGCGGCGAACGGCGCGCAACGCGTCGATGTGGCTGACGGGCGGGCACGCCTACGTCTACTTCACCTATGGAATGCATTACTGCCTGAACGTGGTGGCGGGGAGAGAGGGCGAACCGGTGGCGGTGCTGGTCCGGGCGATTGAACCTGTTGAGGGGCTGAACGTGATGCGCTCGCTGCGCGTGGCGCGGCGGCGGACGGGGGCGAAACTAGCGGACAGGGAGCTGGCGTCGGGGCCGGCACGTCTCTGTCAGGCGATGGGGATTGACCGCGGCCTAGACGGAGTGGACCTGACGCGCGGGAATGGAATGTTCATCGAGCAGGTGCGAAAACGCACGCTGCCGGCCGGGGCGATCGCGGTTGGGCCGCGTATCGGGGTGGATTATGCGGGGGAATGGGCCAAGAAGCCGCTGCGCTTCTGGGTGCGCGGCAATGGCCACGTCAGTAAGTAGCGATTGACCCGATCGTGGTCAATCGATCTTGCGGATGTAGGCCACGGTGGGGCTGTTGGCAAAGGGCGTGTAGAGGCTGAAGCGTTTGTCGCCGGTGGTGTTGGCGCCCTGCTGAGACTTGCCGGTGACGGTGTCGAACCAGAGCACGCTGTACTGGCCGGGGTGGCCGCGGAGGGTGAAGCCCTCGGGGGCGCCGGGGACGGGCATGTAGCAGAGGTACTCCTTGCCGGGGTCGGCCAGGCAGTAGCCGCTGGTGCACAGCTCGTTGTGCGGGACGCAGCGGTTGAGGTCCATCTGGAGGGCGAACTTGCGGGCGTAGCCCATGGTGCGGCGCATGTCGTCGTACTTGTAGTAGTAACGCTGGTTGGTCGAGACGCTGCCGTCCTGGTAGTAGCCCATCTCGCCCGGAATCCGAATCCAGGGGTCCATGAAGAGCACATTCATGCCGCGTGTAAAACTCTTCCAGACCCAGGCGACGTCGCAGCCGTGGCCCCACATGTGGTCGGTGTCGACGATCATGACCTTGGTGCCGTCGGCGGCGGGCGGGTTGTAGCGATAATCCATCAGGTCGCCGTTGCCGGGCGAGACCCAATCGGCGGGGCAGGCCATGAGGTAGCCGGTGTCCTGGTCGCCGCCCTCGCCGGTGATGCCCACGGGGTGCTGCTTGGGCATGGAGCGTTCGACCTCGTGGACGTAGTTGGCGATGTGGTCCATCCAGTCGAAGGCGTCGGGCATGAGCGGGACCTCGTTGCAGACCTCGAACAGGACGTGGTCGAGGTCGTTGACGGTCTCGATGACCTTGCGGATCCAGCTCTTCTGCTGCTCAAGGAGTTGGGGGCAGTGCAGGGAGAAGTAGTTCCAGGCCCGGCCGTTGGGCAGGACGGGGTTGTCGGTGATGCCGTTGATGTTGTTGGCGGGGTGCTGGGGGTAGTAGGGCCAGGGGTCGGTGGGGTCGGTGGCGGTCTTGATGCCCCAGGCCTCGAAGAGCATGATCGAGGTGTAGATGCCCATCTCGCCGGCCATCTCGACGCGCTGGCGCAGGCGACGGAAGTAGTCGTCGTTCCACTTGGTCAAGTCGAACTTGGGCAGGCCGTCGTTGGCCAGGCCCGGGCCGGTGCGCTGGTAGGGATGGGGGGTGAAGACGGTGGGCTTGTCGTTCCAGACAGCGCACTTGAGCTGCGGCCACTGCCAGAAGCGGAAGAAGTTGTGGCCATAGTCGGCCAGCATGTTCAGGAAGCCGGGGTAGTCAGTGATGATGGGCTTCTCGCCCTCGATCCACATGTCGGCCATGACCGCCCAGGTGTGCGAGCCGGTGAGGTAGATCGACTTGCCGGTGCCGTCGGTGAAGTAGCGGGGGTTGACGGG
The DNA here is from genome assembly GCA_020851395.1 of Phycisphaeraceae bacterium. Classification (GTDB taxonomy): domain Bacteria; phylum Planctomycetota; class Phycisphaerae; order Phycisphaerales; family Phycisphaeraceae; genus JADZCW01. Next base: position 8,716 of record JADZCW010000294.1, on the reverse strand, counting down.
GTTGCGACGCAGGGGGCCGTGAAAAGCAGACAAAGCCATGAGATCTCCTTGATGCAGTCGGGAATGGGGGATGTCAGGCCAGGCCGCCGCGGAGGAAGAATTCCATCAGCTCGTGGCCGAAGTCGATGTGCAGGTCCGACTGCTGGGCGTTGGCCTCGGTCAACGGCCGCTTGAGCACGGTGTTGACGTGTTTGCCGCACAGGGCGAAGGGCACGGGCGTGGGGTCGTGTCTTCGGGTGCTCACGGCCGTGTAGTGGTCGGGCAGGTAGAGCAGGCGGTAGTCCTCGCCGCGCTGGCGCAGGACCTGGTGGATCGGGCCGACGACGAACTTGTCGATCGACTCGATGGCGGCGACCTTGGTCTTGGCGTCGGCGGCGTGGGAGGCCTCGTCGGGGGCCTCGATGTGGACGCAGACCAGGTCGTACTGGTCGAGGGCGGCGATAGCGTGCGAGCCGGCGGCGGCGTAGTCGGTGTCGTGATAGGAGGTCTGGCCAGGCACGTCCAGGCGGTCCCAGCCGATGAAGGCGGCGATGCCGGCCAGCAGGTCCACGGCCGTGATCATCGCTCCCCGCAGGCCATACTTGTCCAGGAAGTTGGGCATCGAGGGCATCTGACCCTGGCCCCAGGGCCAGACGTGGGTGGCGGGGACCTCCCCGAGCTCCTGGCGGGTGAGGTTGATCTCGTGCGCGGCGAAGTAAGTCTCGCTCTCGGTGATCATGCGGTTAAGGATGTCGGCGTGGGGCGAGCCGGTGGGCAGGAACTTGCGGATGGGCTGGCCGGGGATGTCGTGCGGCGGGGTGGTCGAGAGCTGGCTCCAGTCGCGCCCGCCGGAAGAATCCACCAGGATGTTGCGGTAGCTGACGCCCGGGTAGAGGGTCATGCCGGGGATGGCCACCCGCTGGGCCAGGCCGGAGAGCAACTCCCAGCCCTCCTCGGAGGAGATGTGGCCGGCCGAGTGGTCCTGCATCATGCCGTCGATAACGGTGACGAGGTTGACGCGGAAGATCCAGTCCTTGGGGGTCAGGTCGATTCCCAGCGCCGCGGCCTCCAGCGGTGCCCTGCCCTTGTGGTAAAGGGCGGGGTCGTAGCCGAGAAGGTTCATGCAGCAGACATCCGATCCGCAGGGAAAGCCCGGCGGGGTGGTCGCGACCGTGCCCTGCCGGCCGGTCACGGCGATCTGATCGGTGTTAGGCTTGCGCGCAGCCTCTAACGGCGTCTTGCCGTCGAGCTCCTCGAGGGGGTGGTCAGCCGCTCCGTCGGCGATGATCAGGACGTATTTCATGGGTGGCTATTGTAGCCGGACGCCCAGGAATCGGAGGAGCCCCCGCGGGGCTTGTCACGCTCGGGGGCGAGCGGACTTATAATGCCGCCCCGTGAGAGGACGGATGGGGCCAGGCAGCGAGTGAAGCCGTGTCGAGCACGGAACTGAAGTTTGACATCACCCCGCAGCCGGATGAGACGACCTGCGGGCCGGCCTGTCTGCATGCCGTGTACCGGTACTACGGACTGACGCTGCCGGTCGAGCGTGTGATCGCCGAGGTGCCGCAGTTGCCGACGGGCGGGTCGCTGGCGGTGACCCTGGCCCGCCACGCCTTGGACCAGGGGTTCGCCGCGACCATCTACACCTGCGACCTTCAGGTTTTCGACCCTAGCTGGTTCGAGGACGGCTCGGCGAACCTGCGGGCCGGTCTGCGGGCGCAACTTCGGGCCAAGGATGACCTCAAGCTCCAGAACGCCTGCCGGGCCTACATCCAATACCTGGACCACGGCGGGTCGCTGATCATGCGCGACCTGACGCCGCTGCTGCTCTGGGAGATCCTGCGGGAGGGTCTGCCGATCATCGCGGCCCTGAGCGCCACCTGGCTCTATCGCTGCAAGCGAGAGCGGCCGCACGACCACGAGCCCGACGACGCGCAGGGCGAACCGGTCGGGCATTTCGTGGTGATCCGGGGCGTGGACCTCGACCGCGGCGTCACCCACGTGGCTGACCCGCATCTGCAGGTGCCCTACCCCGCCTCGCTCGACTACGAGGTGGACGTGTATCGATTGATCAGCGCGATCCTGCTGGGGATCGTGACCTACGACGCGAAATTGCTGGTGATCCGCCCGGCCGGCGCTCAAGCCGACGGCGATCCCTTACCCGCCCCCACGGGGCAGAGTTAGCCATGCGCTTCTTGATGGTGGTCGATAACCCCGCCAACTGGCCGCTGCACGTTCCCGGCGTCGAGGTCGTCTCGAGCCGGCGGTACCTGACCGACCCGGGCTTCAACAACCGCAAGGGGACCCGCGTCTTTAACCTCTGCAAGTCGTACAGCTACCAGAGCACGGGGTATTACGTGTCGCTGCTGGCCGAGGCCCGCGGGCACAACCCGATCCCCGACGTGGTGACGATCCAGGACATGAAGTCCAGCTCGCTCGTCCGCGTGATCAGCGACGACCTGGACCGGATGATCCAGAAGACGCTGCGGCCGATCCACACCGAGGAATTCACGCTGAGCATCTACTTCGGCAAGACCCTGGCGCAGCGCGACCGGCAGCTGGGCCTGCGGCTCTTCGGGCTGTTCCGCAGCCCTCTGCTGCGGGCCCAGTTCGCGCGCAAGGCGGACAAGTGGCAGCTCCAGAGCATGCGGCCGATCCCCGCCAGCGAGATCACCGACGCCCATCGGTCGGAGGTCCTCGAGGCAGCGGGCGACTATTTCGCCCGCCGGCAGTGGTCGGGGCCCGCGGCCAAGCCGCCGCGGTACGACATGGCGATCCTGATCGACCCCGACGAGGAGCAGCCGCCGTCGGACAAGCAAGGCCTGGAGAAATTCATCCGGGCCGCCCATCGCCTGGAGGTGGGCACGGAGCTGATCACCAAGGACGACTTCGGCAGCCTCGGCGAGTTCGACGCCCTGTTCATCCGCACGACGACGTTCGTCGACCACTACACTTACCGATTCGCCCGCCGGGGCGCGGCGGACGGGCTGGCGGTGATCGACGATCCGGTCTCGATCGCGCGGTGCACGAACAAGGTCTACCTCGCCGAACGGCTGAGCGTGCACAAGGTGCCGATCCCCCGGACGGTCATCGTCGACCAGGAGAACCAGGGCACGGTCATCGAGCAGCTCGGTCTGCCCTGCGTGCTCAAGCAACCCGACAGCGCTTTCTCGCGCGGCGTCGTCCGGGTGGACACGGCCGAGGAGTACCAGGTGAAGGTGGCGGAGCTGCTGGACGAGTCGGACCTGATCATCGCCCAGGAGTTCATGCCCACGGAGTTTGACTGGCGGGTAGGTGTGCTGGACGGCCAGCCGCTGTACGTCTGCAAATACTTCATGGCCCGCAACCACTGGCAGATCCTCCAGCGAAACGCCGCCGGCAAGATCGTCAACGGCGTGTGCGAGACACTGCCGTGGGAGGCCGCCCCCCGGAAGGTGATCAGCACGGCGCTGCGGGCCGCGAACCTCATCGGCGACGGCCTCTACGGCGTGGACCTCAAGCAGGTGGGCAAGGACGTCTACGTGATCGAGGTCAATGACAACCCCAGCATCGACGGCGGGATCGAGGATTCCGTTGTCAAGGACCGTCTGTATGACCGTGTCATCGAATCCTTCATCCAGCGGATCGAACGCATCCGAGCCGGCATCGTCCGACGCGGCGGCTGGGCGGGGCCTGGGCCTGTTTGAGGGCTATGGCGTCGAGCTCGAGTACATGATCGTCCGCCGGGACGATCTGTCCGTGCTGCCCGCGGCAGACCGGCTCCTCGCGGCGCAGGCGGGCAAGACGGTCGGGGACATCGACTTTCGACAAATTTCCTGGTCCAACGAGCTGGCGCTGCACGTGATCGAGCTCAAGACCAACGGTCCCGTCGCCACGCTCGGAGGTCTGAGCAAGGCCTTCGACCTACAGCTCTGGCGGATGAACAACCTCCTGGGGCTGATGCCGGAAAAGGCGATGCTCCTGCCGACGGGGATGCACCCCTGGATGGCGCCGGCCAAGGACACCAAGCTCTGGCCGCACGAGTACAGCGAGGTGTACAAGACGTTCGACCGCATCTTTGACTGCCGGACGCACGGCTGGGCAAACATGCAGAGCGTGCACCTGAACCTGCCCTTCCAGGACGAGGCGGAGTTCGGCCGGCTGCACGCGGCGGTGCGGATGGTGCTGCCGATCCTGCCGGCGATCGCGGCGAGTTCGCCGGTGGTCGAGGGGCGGGTGACGGGCGTGCTGGACAACCGGCTGGCGTATTACGGCCGGCACTGCCAGCGGGTGCCGCAGCTCGAGGGCAAGGTCATCCCCGAGCCGGTCTACACCTACGTGGGGTATCGACGGGAGATCCTTGAGCCGGCGTATCAGGCCATCGCCCAGCACGTGCCGGATGGTTCGTTCTGCGAGGAGTGGGTCAACGCCCGCGGGGCCATCGCCCGCTTCGAACGAAACACCATCGAGGTCCGGCTGCTGGACGTGCAGGAGTGCCCGGCGGCGGACCTGGCCGTGGCCGCCCTGACCGCGGGGACGATCCGGATGCTCTGTCAGGAGCAGACGTGCTCCCTGCCCCGCCAGCAGCAGTGGCGGACCGAGTCGCTCGTCGAACAGCTCCAGGTGACGATCCGCGACGGCGAGAAGGCCCGGATCCTGGATCGTGCCTACGCCGCGGCGCTGGGCTGGAACGCCACGGCCGCCCCGACGGCCGGCGAGCTCTGGGCGACGATCGTCGGACGGATGGCACGCGAGCAGACGTCCTTGCTCGCCTCGCACGCGGCGCAGGTGCGGACCATTCTCAAGCATGGCCCGCTGGCCCGACGCATCCTCAAGGCCCTGGGCCTGGACCACGCCCGCGAGCCGGCCGACGTGGACAAAGGAAAGTTGGACGACGTATACCGCCGCCTGGGCAAGTGCCTGGGCGATGGCGTGATGTTCCTGGGCTAAGAGGGGTCTCGCTTAAGCGCTGGTCGAGAGGCTGCTGATGGCCGTCTGTCGAGCGCCGGCCGAGTGGTCGTGGGCGGCACCGGTGGGATCGTCACTGCCCAGGCGGTCCATGAGCATCTGCCAGGTCGCCCGCTCGTATTCCAGGAGCTTGATGGCCTCGTCGACCTGCTTGGTCTGACGGGACATGTTGGCGTCGACCAGGAGCTTGTAGATGTAGGTGTACAGGGCGCTGAGCTTGTCGCACAGCTCCGGGGCCACCTGGTGGTTGAGGCTCGTCGAGAGCTCCAGGACGATCTTCTGGGCCCGCATCAGGCCGTTGTAACTGACCTCGTAGTTCTTCTCCTCAAGCCCCTTGCGGGCCTGGTGGCAGAAGCGGATGGCCCCCTCGTAGAGCATCAGGCGAAGCTCCTGCGGGTTGGCCGTGAGGATCTTCGTCCGGAGGTAGGAACTGGCGGGGTTCTGGGTCATTCCAAACGATCCTCTAATGCAACGGGCTCCAGGTTCATCGGCTCGCGGGGGCTTGGCTCCTTAGCGACGCGCCGCGATCAGCCCGTGCTGGAACTGGATGTCGAGGCTGAGCTGAACAGGCTTGACAGGCCGGCCAGGGACGAGCTCTGGCTCTGGAGCTTGGCCAGGGCGGTCTCCATCGCCGTGAATTGGAGCTGGAGCCTCTGGCGCTTGGCGTCCAGAAGCGTCTGCATGTCCTCGATGCGCTTGTCGTTGAGGTCAATCTGGTTGCCGATGCTGTCGATCCGGCCCTGGAGGGTGCTGTCGAGCAGCCGTTTAAGCGTGTCGTCCATCCGGGTGCCGAAGCCGGACTGCAGCAGGACGGGCCGGCCGTCGGTGCGGAAGACGGTCTTGCCGGTGTCGTCGGTCTTGACGGTTTTGAGGCTGAAGAAGTTCTCGACCGCCGAGGGGTCGGTGTTCAGGGCCTCGGTGAACTTGGCCTCGTCGAAGGCGATCACGCTGCCCTTGCCGACGGTGATGCCGACCTGGGCGGCGGCGGTGTACCGGCCCGAGACGTCGCCGTTGCGGTTGCTGATGAGGCTGAAGATCGTCGACTCGATGACCGAGAGGGTCGAGTCGCCCAGGAGCAGTCCGCGCTGCTCGTTCTCGCTGTCGTAGCTGTCGTACTGGTTGATGGTGGTGATCAGGGAGTTGGCGGCGTCGACAAAGTCGCTCATGGTCGAGGCGATGCCCACGGTGTCGCGCGAGACGGTGATGGTGACGACCTCGTCGCTGGGGGCGACCAGGTCGATCGACGCCCCGGGGACCAGACCCTTGACGGAGTTGGTCGAGCTGGTGACGGCCACACCGCCCCTGGCCGGGTCGCCGACGAAGACCACGGCGTCCTGGGCTTTTTCGAGCTCGATGGCGCTCAGGCCCAGGCCGCCGTCGTCGAAGAGGAAGGCCCCGGCGGCGCCGGAGTTGGCCGCGTTGAGGCTCAGACGGAAGGGGTTCGAGCTCGAGCCGTCGTTGATGATCGTCGCCCGCACACCGGCGCCGAGCTCGTTGATGCGGTTCATCAGGTCGGTGAGGGTGGTAACGCCGACGATCGTCGATCCATTGAGGGTGTCGCTGCCAGCCGCGGCCGAACCGAGGAGGCCCAGGTCCTTGGCCGTCGTGGCGCTGTTCAGGGCCTCGACCTTGAGCACGCTCGAGCCGTTGGGCGTCGAGCTGTCGACGAGGGTCAGGCCCAGGCCCGCGGGGTTGATGCTGGCGGTGAGCTTGCCGACGCTGGCCGTGCCGATGGCGTCGATGACCTCCTGCACGGTGGTCAGGCCGTCGACGTTGAGGTTGAACGTCGAGCCGTCACGGAGGGTGAACTTGACGTCGTCCTTGCCGATGCTGTTGCCCACGCCCTCGCCCTTGTTCAACGAGCCCAGGAGGGTGGCGCCGGTCAGGGCGGTGACGGCGCTGATGGTGATGCTCTTCTCGAACGAGCCGTCGATGGCGTCACCGGCGGCGGCGGCCGTGCCGAGGATGTTCAGGTCCTTGGCCGTGGTCGATCCGGACTCCTCGACCTTGATGGCGTTGGCGCCGGAGATGGCGTCCTCGAGCATCAGGCCGTCGCCCTTGTCGTTGATCCGGGCGGTGACGGTTCCGCCGGTGCTGCTGTTGATCTGGCGGATGACGTCGGCGAGCGTGGTCGTCGAGCTGATGGTCAGCGTCACGGTCTTGGTCGCGCCGGCCGCATCGGTGATGAGGATCTTGCCCGAGGCCACGCCCTTGCCGCCGTTGAGCGTCGAGAGGCGGGTGGCCTCGGTGATGTACTGCATCTGGAGGTTGCCGGAGTCGGCGTCCTGGCCGAGGGCGAAGGAGCCGGCGATGTTCAGGCGGGAGGCGGCCTCGCCGGCGGCGACATCGGCAACGACCAGGTCTCCGGAGCCGCCGGTCATGTCGGTGAGCTTGATGCCGTTGCCGACGTTATTCAGGCCGGCCTCGACCCCGGCGCCGGAGGCGTTGATGGCGTCGAGGACGTCGGAAAGGCTGGTGGCGGCGCTGAGGTCGACGGTGGTGGTGGCGCCAAGGCGGTTGGTGATGTCGATGGAGCCGAAGCCGGCCATGCCGGCGCCGGAGGCGCCGCGGATGTTCTTGAGCAGGCGTGAGTTGATGGCCGCCAGCACGCGGGAGCCGTCGATCTGGCCGTCGTTGTCGCCGTCGCTCAGGGCGATGCCCAGGTCGGTGGCGGCCTTGCCGTTGCCGAGGTCCTGGACGCTGAAGGTCGAGGAGCCGTCGGGGGTGGAGTTGTCGACGAGGCTCAGGCTCACTCCGTCGGAGCCGATGGCGGCGGTGACGCTGCCGGCGCCGGCCGTGTTGATGGCGCTGACGACGTCGCCGATGTTCTTGGCGGCGCTGAGCTCGACGTCAAAGGTTGTGCCGTCGCGGAGGCTAAAGTGCAGTTCTTTTTCGCCGACGGTGGGAGAGAGACGGACGCCGTTGCCGTCGTTGAGGGCGGTGAGCTGGGTGCGGTCGGTCAGGCCGTTGATCCGCTGGCCGGTGAGGGTGTCGGAGGCGACCGAGCCCGCCAGTCCGAGGCTGGTGGCGGTCCTGAAGGTCGAGGAGACGTCGGCGACGATCAGGTTGCCCGAGCCGCCGGTGCTGTCGACGAGCTCGAGCTTGTCGCCGTTGACCCGGGCGGTGACGCCGAGGGTCTCTTCCTGGGCGTTGATGGCGTCGAGGATGTCGTTGACGGTGACGGCGCGGGTCAGGTCGATGGTGGCCGAGGCGCCGGCCCGGTTGGTGATCTTGATCTTGCCGCGGGCGAAGTCGCCGCCGCCGACCAGGCTCAGGTCGCTCAGGCGCGTCTCGGTCGACAGCTTCGCGGCCGTGCCCTCGAAGCTCATCACACCGGCGCCCAGCGGGGTCTGGTCGGCGTCGACGAAGCCAGCCGTGAGCATCTGCTGGCTGCTGACGAGGCGATTGACCGCGAACCGGTAGGTGCCCGGCGTGGTGGCCGTGCCGCTGGTGAGCGTCAGGACGTCCTCGTTCGAGCTCGAGGCGGTGGTGGCGCGGAAGGAGTTGAGGTTCGACAGCCGCGTGGCGATCGACTGCAGGGCCAGGAGCTTGGCGTTGATGGCCTGAAAGGCGGTCTGCTGCGACTGCAGGATCGTGTTCTGGTTCTTGACCAACGTCTGCGGACGGGCCTCGATCTGGATGAGCTGCTCGATCAACTGCTGATGATTGATGCCGCTGATCAGGCCGACTGAACTGCTGATGCCGCTCATGGATCACCGTCCCAGCCAGAGTTCATTGAGCCCTCTCGGCCGGTTCAGTCGTCCAGGACGCTGCCGCCGTAGAGCTTTTT
>JADZCW010000293.1 GCA_020851395.1 Phycisphaeraceae bacterium | reverse complement strand
CCCGACGGGCCTGCTGTACGACGAGGCGAGGCAGGTGCTCACCGCGGCGGCGGCTGAAGTGTGCGCTCAGATGAACGTCGAGTTCCACGACCTGGCCCGGGTGCTGCACGTCGAGGGCGCGGACTGGACAGCCCTGCTCAACGACGACGGCTTCCACCTCTCGAAGCTGGGCTTTATGACCTACGCCCAGTTCGCGGCGAACCTCATCCGGCGGAAGATGGCTCGTTGATCGGCCCGCGTCGCGTCAGGATTTCCGCGCGAATCTCGCCGCAACGCGCTCCATCTCTTCCAGGTACGCGTCGGCCGCGGCCTGATTCTCGAACCACTGGCCGATCGTGAACCACAGCCCGCGCGGGCCCAGGGCTTCGTGAATCGCCATCGCCTCTCCCGGCGTGTCGCACATGATCTGGCTTGACTTGCCGGCCGCCTGGATGCGGCGATAAACGTCGAGCCACTGCGTGACCGGCTCGTTGCCCGCCCCGTAGACGTACTGCACCGCCTGGAGGCTGGGGATCGAGAGCAGCAGGTCCAGGTGCCGCACCGCGTCCGGGCCGTCGAGGTGGAAGATGCTGCGCTGGGAGGACTCGACCAGTTCGACGATCGTCGGCAGGATCATCTCCCGGGCGATCCGCGGCGAGACCATGGCCCAGAAGTCGCAGCAGGAGATGTTGCTCGAGCCCTCGTGGTAGCAGGGGATCCAGGACGTGCTGCCGAAGCCCGCCGACAGGAGCATCTCGTGGCTGCGGCGGTAGGTCTCGATCACGCCCCGCAGCACGTGACGGGCGGCGCGATCGATCAGCTCCGGGCAGTCCATCAGGTCCTCGCACAAAAGCTGCGGGTCGCGCAGGGCGGCGATCGTGTCGTAGGCGTCATGCACGTCGGTGTAGCCGACGATGTACCGGCCGTCGCACTTCTCGATGGCGAGTTTCGTCTGGCGGACGATCGACTGCCAGAAGGGGCCGTGCTCGAAATCCGGCTCGGTGGCCAGGACCTTGGGCCAGTCGGATTGGGGGTCGTGGACGATGGGCGCGGCCCAACCGGTGTAGGACGAATCGTCGGAGAACTCCAGCGGGCAGCCGTAGAGCGTGGCGACGAGCTCGGGCCCGACGTTGGGCATGACAATGGGGAAGGCGTCGCCGCAGCAGCCGATGGCCTGGGCGCGGGCGATGGCGTCGTCAACGCGGAACTCGGCGTCGAGCCACTTGTCGCGGATGCTGGCGTGGCGGGAGACGGCGGGCGTGTAGTGCTTGCCGGACGGGAGGAAGGCCGTGACGGGCGGGCGGTCGAGGACCTCGCCGTGCCACCAGGCCTCGAAGCGACGGGTGATGCGGGGGAAGTCCGGGACGGTGCGGAGCTCAATCATGGCGAGTCTGTGTGTTCGCGAGACGGACTAGGGCAGGGGCAGGAAGAAGCGATCCATGCGAGGCACATAGTAGTTGCCCAGCGAAAGAGCGATGGTGAACGCCCGGCCGACGATGTTCTTGCGCGGCACGAAGCCGAAGTAGCGCGAGTCGTAGCTGACGTCACGGTTATCGCCCATGACGAAGTAGTGGTCGGGCGGGACCTCGATCGGGCCGAAGTTGCTCTTGGGGCTGGACTGGTTCAGGACAAGCTGGATGGGGTGCGGGTGGCCGATCAGACTCTCGATGGCCGTCCAGCGGACGGGGGCGGGCGGGGCGTCGCCGGCCTCGTAGTGGGCCGAGGGGTCGCGGGCCAGCAGGTCCAGGCCCGAGGCCGGGACGTTGGCGGGGGTGTAGGTGAGCTCCTGGCCGTTGATCAGCAGGACGTTCTTGCGCACCTCGATGCGGTCGCCGGGCAGGCCGACGACGCGTTTGACCAGCCGGATGCCGTTCTGCGGCGAATAGAAGACCACCACGTCGCCGCGCTGCGGCTGACCCCAGTAGGCGATCCGCTTGAGGGTGAAGGGGATCTTCAGGTCGAAGGCGAGCTTGTTGACGGCGATGCGGTCGCCGACCCAGACGCTCGGCTCCATCGAACCCGTCGGCACGTCGTTCCAGTCGAGGATGCTGGACTTGAAGGCGAAGACCGCCAGCAGGATCAGGCCCATGGGCTTGATCCACTGCGTCCAGAGGTAGCGGGCGGCCTTGACGTGCGCGGGCGGCGGCGCGGCCGGCTCGGGGGACGCGTCCACGGGCGGGGTTTGTTGCTCAACGGGTTCTGGCATCAGGCGGGCCTCGTGATCGTGGGCCGGGTCGGGGCGATGCAATACGTAGCTTACGTTATCCAGCCGCCCCGGGATCGGCATTAGGCTTCGTCGGCCAGCAGGGCCTCGACGAACGAGGCGGGATCGAAGGGCTGAACGTCCTGGGGGGTCTCGCCGACGCCGATGAGCTTGACGGGGATGCCCAGCTCCTGGCGGATGGCCACGACCACGCCGCCCTTGGCCGTGCCGTCGAGCTTGGCCAGGAAGATGCCGGTGACCTCGATGGCGGCCATGAAGGCCTTGGCCTGCTCGATGGCGTTCTGGCCGATCGTCGCGTCCAGGACCAGGAGCACCTCGTGCGGCGCGCCGCGTTCCGCGGAACCCTCGGGGGAGGGGAACTTCTTACGCACCACGTCGCGGATCTTGACCAGCTGGCGCATCAGGTGGGTCTGGGTGTGCAATCGGCCGGCGGTGTCGATGATCAGCACGTCCACGCCGCGGTTGGCCGCGGCCTGGCAGGCGTCGAAGGCTACGGCCGCGGGGTCGCCGCCCTGCTTGCCCTTGATGACCTCGACGCCCAGCCGGTCGGACCAGATCTGGAGCTGCTCGACGGCCGCGGCGCGGAACGTGTCAGCCGCGGCGAGCATGACGCTCTTGCCCTGGTCGCGGAAGGTCTTGGCGATCTTGGCGATGCTGGTGGTCTTGCCCGCGCCATTGATGCCCGCGACGAGGATGACGGTGGGGCCACCTCCGGAGGGCGCGGTGTGCAGTTCCCGGTCTTCCGGGGGCCAGTAGCTCATCAGCAGCGACTTGAGGAAGGCCCAGGCGTCGTCGCCGCTGTGGATCTTGTCCTCTTTCCATGCCTGGCGGATCTTCTCGACCAATGCCCGGCTGGCGGGCAGGCCGAAGTCCGCCTGGATCATGCGGGTCTGCAGCTCGTCGAGCAGTTCGGCGCTGAGCGTCCGCCCGAGCAGGACATTGCGCAGCACGGCCACTGACTGGCGAGTCTTGGTCAGCCCCTGCTTGAGCTTGTCAAAGACGGCGCGGAAGAAGGCCATGGGTCACTCGACCGAACCGCCGACGATGCGGCTGATGTGTCCGCCAGCGGCGACGATGGGGGGGGGCAGGGGCGCCTCAGCGGTGGGGTCAGCGTCAGACGACCCCCCGGCGGAGCCGGGGGCTGAATCGCTCGCGGTGATCTCGGGGGTTGTGGAGCTTCCCCCACTGGTGGAGCGTTTGATCATCTTGTCCAGGACGCCGTTGATGAAGGCGGGGGAGTTCTCGGCCCCGAACTTCTTGGCCAGGTCGACGGCCTCGTTGATGGCCACGCGGGCCGGGGCATGCCCGGCGAGCACCTCATGGTAGGCCAGACGGATGATGGCCCGATCGACCGGCGGCTGGCGGTGCGTGGGCCAGTCCGGGGCCAGCTCGGTGCAGAGCGTGTCGGCCAGGTGTCGGTTGTTCCACGCCGCCACGGCCAACTCAAAGGCCGCCTGGTGCTCGAGCTCATCGCCCGGGGCCTCGCCCATGCTCTGGCGGATGGAGTCGCAGTCTTCCTCGCCCCGGAGGTCGATCTGGTAGAGCAGCTGCATCGCCAACCGTCGGATCTCACGCCTTTGACTCATGTCCGTTGTCCCGTTTCGTCCCCGTTCCACGCCGGGCCGGCGGACCGGCTCGACGCCGCGCTTCACTTGTTCTGCCGTCCGATCTTCTTCATGAGGTTGGCCATCTCCACCGCGGCGAGCATGGCCGACCGGCCCTGGTTGCCCTGCTTGACGCCGGCGCGGTCCAGGGCCTGCTCGAGCGTGTCGACGGTGATGACGCCGAAGATGCACGGCACGCCGGTCTGGGTGCCGACCTCGCGGATGCCCTTGGCGGTCTGTTCGCAGACGTGCTCGTAATGGTCGGTGTCCCCCCGGATGACGCAGCCCAGGCAGATGACCGCATCATAGCCGCCGTCGAGCGCCAGTTTCCTGGCCGTGACGGGCAGCTCGAAGCTCCCGGGCACGTGAACGACCGTCAGGCTGTCCTCGCGGCCCCCGAGCTGCCGGTGGGCCTCGACGGCGGCGTGGAGCATGTGGCTGGTGATG
>JADZCW010000292.1 GCA_020851395.1 Phycisphaeraceae bacterium | reverse complement strand
CCACCTGCTCGACGGGCGTCAGGTCCGCGAGGTTCAGGTCCTCCGCCTCCTCGCTGAACTGCGTGCGGCGGGGGTCGGCGTACTTGGCCTTGAGCTCGCGCGTCTCGTCCTTGATGATCTCAAACACGCGCTGCCGGCTGGCCAGGATCGCCTCGAATTCCTCGATCTGGGCGAGCAATTTCGCGTAGTCCCCCACGAGCTTGTCGATCTCAAGCCCGACGAGCTGAATGAGCTGCAAGCGTCCGATCGCCTCGGCCTGCAGACGGGTCAGGGCCACCGCGTTCTGGGCCGACTGATTGAGCAACCGCTGCGGCACGCGCGGGGCGAAGGGGTGCTCCGGCGGGATGCGGAAACCCCGGGCCATGAGCTTGGCGATGGCCTCGTCGCGCGTCCGGCTGGCGCGGATGAGCTTGATCACCTCGTCGAGGTCGCAGACCGCGTAGATCAGGCCCTCGAGCCGATGGGCCTCCTGCAGCGCGTTACGCAGCCGGTGGGCTGTGCGTCGCCGGACGACCTCGTACCGGTGCTCGATGAAGCACTGGATCAGTTCCTTGAGGCTCAGCGTCCGCGGCTGGCCCTTGACCAGCGCGATGTTGATGATGCTGAACGTGCTCTGCAGCGGCGTCATCTGGTAGAGCTGGTTCTCCACCGCCGCCGGGTCGGTCCCTCGCTTGAGCTCGATGACCACCCGCATGCCCCCGCGGCCCGAGGACTCATCGACGATGTCCGCCACGTCGGTGATCCGCTCAGCCTTGCGGGCCTCGACGATCTTGCTGATGATCCCGTCGTTCTTCGAGACCTGGTAGGGAATCTCGGTGATGACCAAGAGGTCGCGGCCGGTGCGCGTCTGCTCATGGTGGATCTTGGCCCGCAGCGTCAGCCGCCCGCGGCCGGTGGCGTAGGCCTCGACGATCCCCGACCGGCCGCAGATGATCCCGCCCGTGGGAAAATCCGGCCCGGGGACGATCTTGAGGAGTTCTTGCAGCCCCAGCTCGGGGTTGTCGATCATCGCGATGATCGCGTCGGCGATCTCGCCGAGGTTGTGCGGCGGCATCGAGCTGGCCATGCCCACGGCGATGCCCGTCGAGCCGTTGACCAGCAGGTTCGGGAACTTGGCCGGCAGGACCTTGGGCTCATCGACCGTCTCGTCGAAGTTCGGCTGCCAGTCGACGGTGTTCAGGTCCAGGTCGGCCAGCATCTCCAGCGCGTGGTGATGCAGGCGAGCCTCGGTGTAACGCATGGCCGCCGGCGGGTCGGGGTCGATCGAGCCGAAGTTGCCCTGCTTGTCGATCAGGAGGCAGCGCGTCTTCCACTCCTGGGCCATGTTGACCAGCGTGGGATAGATCGCCTGGTCGCCGTGCGGGTGATACTTCTTCATCGTCTCACCGACGATGCCCGCGCACTTGGAGTGTTTGCGTCCGGGGGTGAGGTTCAGGTCGTGCATCGCCACGAGGATGCGGCGCTGCGAGGGCTTGAGGCCATCGCGCACGTCCGGCAATGCACGATCGACGATCGTGCTCATCGCGTAGGTGAGGTAGCTGTCGGCCAGCTCCTGGTTGATGGCCGTCTCGAGCGTCTGGCCGATGGGATTGGGCCCCAGGCCGGGCGTGACGGGCAGCGGATCGCCGGGCGGCGGGGTGGGCGGCGTGTTGGAGATTTCAGCCATCGAAAGCGGGCTCCGGGTAGCATCTCGGCAGGCCGACTCAGGGGGCGTGCCGGCAGAGTGAAGCAAGTGATTTATTGTACCATCTTTTGATCCTGCCGGCTCGCATTACGACCGCTTTTAGACCTTGTTTTTTCTGGTTTTATGGCGTTTTTTCTGAGCCCTGCCGCGAACGACAATCGATCACGGGCTGCACGGCCCGATTCCGTAATAAACCGTCCTCCGCAGCGACCAGTCTGGCAGGTGCACCCATGACAAATTCGATCAACGCGGCCGACTGGTCACGGATCCTCCAGACGCACGGCCCGATGGTCTGGCGGACGGTCTGCCGCCTGACCCCCAGCCGCCAGGACGCGGAGGACTGCTACCAGGAAACCTTTCTGGCGGCGTGCCAGACAGCTCGTCGGCAGCAGGTTCAGCACTGGGCGGGACTGCTCAAACACGTGGCCACCGCTCGCGCTCTGGATCGACTTCGACAACGCCTGCGACAACCGCAGAACCGCACGACGGGCCTGGATCCGGAGGTGGTGGACCGCGGCGTCAACGGACCGCCGCAGCAGGCCCAGGCCCGGGAGCTTGGCGAGCGTCTGCGAGAGGCATTGACGCAACTTTCCATCCAGCAGGCCGAGGTGTTCTGCCTGAGATTCCTTGAAGACATGACGTATCAGGAGATTGCACAGTTCATGGGCCTGGAAACATCGCACGTCGGCGTGCTGCTGCACCGAGCCCGTCAGCAACTTCAAACTTTGCTCGACCCGCCGGCGTCTTCATCGCGCCGCGGTGAACGGGAGGTGTGTCGTGAATAGGAACAACCTCGAATCGAGCGATCGCCTCGATGGTGTGCTCGCCCAGGCTGTCACCGCTCTGAGGGACGCTGCCACGCCGGCCGGGCCAACGGCGGAACTTGACACCCGCGTGGCCAAAGCCCTGGCGGCGCAGGTGAATCCTCAGACTTCACTGCGAATCACGTCCTGGTTCCGACGACCGACGCGGCTGATCGCCGGCCTCGCGGCGATGCTGGTCCTGGCGGCGGGACTGGCCGCGATCTTCGGCCTTTTCCCGGGCCTTCAACCGACCGTGGCCTTTGCTGACGTGGTCAAGAAACTGCTGGAGGTCAAGACCGCCAGCTTCGACCTGACCACCGAAGTGCCCGGCGTGCCCGTACAGAAGGCCCAGACCCTTTATCAGTCACCGTTCAAGATGCGGATGACCATCGGCGACTCGGTGGTCATCAGCGACATGGAAAAAGGCAAGATGGTGACGCTGCTGCCCAAGAACAAGAAGGCGATCGTCGTCAATGTCACCGACATGCCGCCCGAGCAGCAAGAACAGTCGAAAAAGGGGATGTTCGGGATGCTGCAGGATCAGTTCCAGCAGGCCCTGGCTGGAGGGTCGGACATGGTTGAACCCCTGGGCCGCAAGCAGATTCACGATCGCTCAGCCGTGGGCTTTCGCGTCAAAATGCCCGGCCAGGAGATCGAGGCATGGGTCGATCCCGAAACCGCCCTGCCCGTCTACCTCAAGACCAGCATGGCGGTGATGAGCGGCACGTCGACCTGGGAGAACTTCGCCTTCAACATACCCGTGGACGAGTCGCAGTTCGACGCCACCCCGCCGGCGGATTACAGCGTGATGACGATGAACGTTAACGCCTCGCAGCCGACCGAGGCGGACCTGATCGATGGGCTCCGCATTTACTGCGAGCTGACGGACGGTTCTTTCCCCGAGGAACTGGAGCTGAGCGTCGAGACCCATAAGAAGATTCTCCAGCCAGCCATGAAGGCCGCGATGCAGCAGGCCGAACAAGAGAGAAAAGACGGCGAGACGGCCGAGCAGAGCAAGGAGCGAGCAACCGAGGCCACGATGGTCAAGCTCAGTCCCAAGCTCATCCAGGTCCAGCGGGGGTTCACGTTCGCCCAGATGCTGCCCCAGGAGAGCGACTGGCACTACGCCGGGGCGGGCGTCAAGCTCAGCACGCCCGACACGCCCCTCTTCTGGTACAAGCCCAAGGACGCCACACTCTACCGTGTGATCTACGCCGACCTGAGCGTCAAGGATCTGCCGGCTGACCAACTGCCCAAGCCCTCCGCCGCAGAGTAACCCACCTGGATCGGCGGAATCTCCCCCTGACTCTCCGAACCCTCCCTGACCCCACGGCCGCCGCCATGGGGTTTTTTCTCACCCCATCATGGGCGTGACCTTTCTTGATCGACACCCATGAGGGTATATTTGAGCCGGCAGGTTCCCATTCCCCCCGAGCGTAGTTCCCGCTCGGCCCATCTCGAAGTGCCATCCAGCCCTGCCGCGTTTCGTTTCTTGGCCGCGTGACACCCGATCCCAGCCGTGCGACCCTTAAGAGACAGCCCTTCTCGTATGCCCAGGCGTTGACGCTCGGCTTTCCCGCCTCACGCTCACGCCTCTCGGCCCAACAAGGAGACGACACGATGAAATCGCTCGCCCCCGTCCGCGCCCTGTTCGCCCTGGTCGGCCTCTACGACCTG
>JADZCW010000291.1 GCA_020851395.1 Phycisphaeraceae bacterium | reverse complement strand
GCCCGCTTGCGCAGGAAGGTCAGGGCCAGGTTCATGGCGATGCGGGTCATCCAGGTGCCGAGGCTCGACCGGCCCTTGAAGTCGTCGATGTGCTGGACGATCTTGAGCATGGCCTCCTGGGCCACGTCGGCCGCGTCGTCACGGTGGCTGACCATGCGCAGGACGACGTTGTAGAGCCGTTGCTGCTGCTGCTCGAGGGCCTGGGCCAGGGCGGCACGGTCGCCCCGGCGGATGCGGTCTTCGAGTTGGTCCACTCCTCCCAATAACACTCCCGGAAAGTCGGGGCGATCCGGCTTTCCCGTGGATTCTGGGGGTTCCGGGGGACCCGGGTGATCCAGCGGCGTGGTTTTGGGGGAAGGGTTTTCCATGGAATCGGGCCGGGGGGCGTTCCGGTCGGCCGGGTGCTACTATGACCCTCGTTCGCCCGGCGGTCAACGCGGCCGGGGCGGATAACTCACGGAAAAAACCATGCTCGACCCCTTGACCTACCACAGCGCGTTAAGTGAGCGAAACGCCTCGGCGGCCATGGCGGCTATCTGGTCGCCCCAGCGCAAGTTCTCCACCTGGCGGCGGCTCTGGCTGGCCCTGGCTGAGGCGGAGAAGGAACTGGGGCTGGCGATCACCGATGAGCAGATCGCTCAGCTGCGGGATCATTTAGACGACGTGAACTATGAACGGGCGGGTGAGTTCGAGAAGAAGCTCCGGCACGACGTGATGGCCCACGTCCACGCTTTGGGAGAACAGGCCCCGAGCGCCAAGCCGATCATCCACCTCGGGGCGACGAGCCAGTACGTCAACTGCAATACCGAGATGCTCCAGATCCGCGACGCGCTGGAACTGGTCGCGGCCAAGCTGGCGTCCGGAATTGATCAGCTGGCCAAGTTCGCCTGGGAGCATCGCACGCTGGCCACGTTGGCGTTTACGCACCTTCAGCCGGCGCAGCCGACGACGGTGGGGCGGCGGGCGGCCCAGTGGGCGTATGACCTGACGCTGGGGCTGGAGGAGATTGAATACCGTCTGGGCACGCTGCGACTTCGCGGGGCCAAGGGGACGACAGGCACGCAGGCGTCGTTCCTGTCGCTGTTCGGCGGGGACACGCCCGAGTCACATCGCAAGTGCCTGGAGCTCGACCGGCTGATCGCGCGCAAGCTCAACTGGCCGGCGGATCGGGTGCACGTGATCACCAGCCAGACCTACCCGCGCGTGGTCGACGGTTTAGTCGTGTCGAGCCTGGCGGCGGTGGCGGCGGCGGCGGCGAAGTTCGCCACGGACGTTCGCCTACTGGCCCATCGCAAGGAGGTCGAGGAGCCCTTCGAGGCTGACCAGATCGGCTCGTCGGCCATGCCCTACAAGCGCAACCCGATGCGGTGCGAGCGGATCTGCGGGCTCTGCCGGTTCGTCATCGGGCTGACGCAGACGCCCTTCGTCACCGCGGCGGAGCAGTGGATGGAGCGGACGCTCGATGATTCGAGCACGCGCCGGTTGTCGCTGCCCGAGCCGTTTCTCGCCCTGGACGGGGCGTTGGACATCCTGATCAATGTCACCAGCGGGTTGGTCGTCTATCCCAAGCGGATCGCGGCGAATCTCGCGGCGGAACTGCCCTTCATGGCCAGCGAGAATCTCATGATGGCGGCGGTTTCCCGTGGCGCGGACCGGCAGGAGGTGCACGAGCTGATCCGTCGGCATGCCCAGACGGCTGCCCAGCGGGTCAAGGAAGAGGGGGCGGAGAACGACCTGCTCGAACGGCTGGCGAAGGAAAAAGTCTTTGCCGGCGTGGACCTGGGGGCGGCGATGACGCGGGGTGAGTTCGTCGGACGAGCGCCGAAACAGGTCGAGGAATTCATCCAGCAGGTCGTCGAGCCCATCCGCCAGCGGTATCGCGGCAGGCTCATGCAGAGCGTGGATCTGAAGGTCTAATCACGCGACATCAACATGGCGACGGCGCCCGCGTTCACAGGCTCAATCACGCCGCGTTCCGTGATGATGGCGGTGATCAGGTCGTGCGGTGTGACGTCGAAGGCGGGGTTGTAGGTCTTGATATCGGCCGGGGCGGTGCGGCGGCCGAAACCCTCGGTGATCTCGGTGTCGGCCCGCTGCTCGATGGGGATGGCGCTGCCGTCGGGGATGGACAGATCAAAAGTTGACGACGGGGCTGCGACGAAGAACGGGATGCGGTGATGGCGGGCCATGACGGCCAGGCTGTAGGTGCCGATCTTGTTCGCGGCGTCGCCGTTGGCCGCGATGCGGTCAGCGCCGGTGATGATCAGGTCGACGCGGCCCTCGCGCATGACTTGTCCCGCCATGTCGTCGCAGATCAGCGTGACATCCACGCCCGCGGAAGCGAGTTCGTAGGCGGTCAGGCGAGCACCCTGGAGCAGGGGGCGCGTCTCGTCGGCGTAGACGGCCAGGGGCAGGTTTTGCTGACGGGCGAGGTAGATCGGCGCGGTGGCCGTGCCGACGCCGCCGGTGGCCAGGGCGCCGGCGTTGCAGTGGGTCAGGACACCCAGCGATTGAGGCAGGTTGGCTGGTTTGCGCCTCGGGTTGATCTTGCGGAAGCGTTCGAGGCCGTGGCGGCCGATGGCCAGGCACATCGCGCGATCTTGGTCGTGAATCTCCAGGGCGCGTTTGAGCAGATTATCGGGAGTGCAGGGCTTGACGGCTCGCATCTGGTCCAGGGCCCAGAAGAGGTTGACGGCCGTGGGCCGGCTGGTGGCGAGGTAATCGACCGCTTCATTCAGGGCGGCCTGACGTCGCGCCTCCGAGGCGTCGGCGAGTTTCTGCACGGGCAGGACACAGGCGTAGGCGGCGGCCACGCCGATGGCCGGGGCGCCGCGCACGGCCAGCGAGCGGATCGTCCGCCAGACGGTCTGGATGTCGCGGCAGTCGATGTGCTCGACGCGCGTCGGCAGCAGCGTCTGATCGAGCAGGCGCAGGTGGCCCTGCGTGGCGTTGCCGATCCAGGCGATGTTGACGGGGACCGAGGGTGTGGTGTCCATGGCT
>JADZCW010000290.1 GCA_020851395.1 Phycisphaeraceae bacterium | reverse complement strand
TCACGACCCAGCTCCAGAAGGTCGTCAACTGGGCCCGTCGCAGCAGCGTCTGGCCCCTGCCCTTCGCCACCGCCTGCTGCGGCATCGAGCTGATGGCCACCGCCTCGAGCCGGTACGACATCGCCCGCTTCGGCGCCGAGGCCATGCGATTCAGCCCCCGCCAGAGCGACCTGCTGCTCGTCGCCGGCCGCGTCGCCGTCAAGATGCTCCCCGTCCTCCAACGCATCTACCAGCAGATGGCCGAGCCCAAGTGGGTCATCTCCATGGGCGCCTGCGCCTCGACCGGTGGCGTCTTCGACACCTACGCCGTCGTGCAGGGCATCGACCAGTTCATCCCCGTGGACGTCTACGTTCCCGGTTGCCCACCGCGGCCCGAGATGCTCCTCGAGGGCGTCATGGCCATCCAGCGCATCATCGACGAGGACAACATCCCCAAGGGCCCCGACGGCAAGCGTCTGCCGCTGCAGATCGCCGTCGAGCCCAACTACACGCCGCGTCCCCAGCCCGTGCCGCTGACGGTCGGACGGGTGTGAGCCTTTTCGGCCCCACGATTCTTCCCGAAACAATCAAACCCAGGGCCACGAGGCTCTGGGTTTATTCTTGATTCAACCCGGACGTCCCCACGCCGCTCTCACGGACTCTGGCTGAGCATCCGCTGCGTCACTTCCCAGAAGTGCGACTCCCGGAACGCCGTCGCCGCCCCCGGGAGCGAGCCGTGCCGCTGCGTGTGGTGATTCCAGTGGCTCTGGGCCCCGAAGAGACGCTGCGAGCAGATGTCCACCAGCCGCGGGTCATGCGAACGGTGCAGCCGACGATAGGCCACCATGCCGTCGAGCAACTCGCGCAGCGTCATCACGAACGATTCTTCGTAGAGCAGCGTGTTGAGCAGCGGGTCGAGCAAGCTGTGGTTGCGCGGCCGCAGCACCTGCTGCAGCCCCGCCCGGTCCTGCGCGATCTGCTCGACGGCCTGCTGCTTCTCGGCGATCACCGTGTCGAGCTGGTCCTCGGGCACCTGCTCGATGATCCGCCAGCCGGCCTCGACGTCCAAGAGGTCGTCCTGGATGAACCCCCCGTTGGGGTGCCAGGGCTTCTTGAGCGCCCGCGCGTAGGGCCCGATGTAGAACGTCCGCAGCGCGTTGGGCGTCGAGTGCATCAGGATCTTCTCGAGCGCGGCCGAGGCGTCGGCGTCCTGGTCGGACGACAGCCCCACGCTCTGGTAGATCCACGCCCGGGCCAGGTCGCTCAGCGGTGTCTGGGGATTCTCCGCCAGGCGAGGCGCGGCGATGACGTTGGCGTCGATCCAGGCCTCGTTCTTGACGAACGGCCCGCCCCATCCCCCGCCGCGCACCCACGCCAGCACGCCGGCGAAATTGACCTTCCCCGCGAGGTTCGCCAGCCCCGCACTTCCGGGGGCGTCCGTCTCGGGGTGGCCGTCGCGCCACAGAGGCACCTGCCAGTTGGGCAAGCCGCCCTTGCCTTCGAATTCGCGCTGGCACTGCAGCTCATACAGGATCGGCCGGCCTGGGAACTCCAGGCTCGATGGGTTCCACTTCTGGTACCGCCAGAAGTCCGTCTGGGTGAACTTGAAGGACAGGACCAACCTCGGGTCCGGCTTGCCACCGGAGGCGCACGATGGCGCGCCCGCCATCCCGATGCCCGAGGCGGTCATCTTCTGGTGCAGCTGCTTGCCGATCCCCACGTCGTCGTGCATCCCGCCCGGCCGGACGTTCCAGGCCCGGACGATCAGCGTCTTGTTATGCTTCTGGGCCACGAGCTTGTGGAAGTGATCGATGACTAGCGCCGCCCGATCCACCCGGCTGAGCTGGCTGCAACGCGGGCAGTGGGTGAAGTAGATGTCATTGCCCAAGAGGTACGGCAACCGGGCCGCGTCGTTGTCGCCGAAGCGCAGGACGACGCCGGCGATCTGCGGCCAACGGTTCAACAACGACTCGAGCGCCCACCCGCTGCGCGTCAGCGTCGACTCTCCGGCCGGGCAGAGCGACGTAGGCCGGCCGCGGCAGGTCAGCGCCGCCGCCTCACGCTGCACCAGCTCGCGCGGCAGGCACAGGGCGTCATACGAGATGAACACGTCCAGACCCTCCCGCCTCGCCGCCCCGATGGTCTGGTCCACCGTCTCGAACTGCTGCTCAACCCAGCGGCGCATCTCTCCCTGCCCCACCTCAGCCGCCGAGCCCACGCCGGACAGGCCCGTGGTCTCGTAGAGCACCAGGCCGGTGTAGCCCAGATCCCGCAGGCGGGCCGGATCTCGGTAGCGCGACTCAAGGCGTGGCTCGCCGGGGTTGTCCAAAAGTGTGGCAAGTTTGAACATGCAGACATGGGTTGTAGCGAACCGCGTGCCGGGGGGCAAGGTCGCGCGTGACGACCATCGCGGCCGGGGGCGGCACAAGAGATAGGGTAGGCATTAGATCGCATGCGAATCCCGCCGCTTTTAAAAGAAAAAAAGATTGTATTCCCGAGCGGCGGCGATTATCGTCAGGACACGTGGAGTGACGTCGGGAGCGCGGACGCGGTCCGCGACGACGGATCATCTTGGCCTTGGTTCAACTCAACGAATGGGAGGTGGAGCGTGATCACTCGTCAGGGGAAGATTCGAACGTGGACCCTCGCCGCGATAGCGGCGATGTCGGGCATCGTGTCCTTTGCGGCCTGGGGCGCGAGCCTCACCTTCACGCCGGCCGGCGCCCAGCTCGACGGCGACCCGATCAATGACATCTTCATGCATCCGGGCGACCTGATCACCTTCAAGGTGATGATCGACACCAACGGCCTGGC
>JADZCW010000289.1 GCA_020851395.1 Phycisphaeraceae bacterium | reverse complement strand
TTGGCGGCGCGTTCGGACATGTTGCGGAAGATCTTCTGCTTGAGCTCCTCGGAGGCGGTCTTGAGGGCCATGGCGAGTTCCTCGTTGTCGACCTCCTTGAGGACGGCCTGGATGCCGCGATCGTCGACCTGGAGGATGTCCTCGAAGACGAACATCAGCCGGCGGATCTCCTCGACGAGGTCGGGGTCCTCGGCCTCGAGGCCCTCCATGATGGCCTTCTCGGTGGTGCGGTCGGTGAGGTTGAGCATCTCAGCGACGGACTCGACGCCGCCGATCTTCTCGAAGGACTGGGTGAGCATGCTCGCGAGACGAGCCTCGAGGCCCTTCTCGACCTCGGAGACGACCTCGGGGTTGGTCTGCTCCATGTTGGCCACGCGCTTGACGACCTCGATCTGCTTGGGTTGGGGCAGGCCGCCGAGGATCTCCGAGGCCTTGTGGAATGGCAGGTGCGAGAGGATCAGGGCGATGGTCTGGGGGTGCTCGTCCTGAATGAACGTCAGGAGGTTCTGCGACTCGGCCTTCTGGAGGAAGGAGAAGGGGGCCTTGCGGACCTGGGTGGAGATCTGCTGGATGATGCGCTCGGCCTGTTTGGGGTCGAGGGAGGAATAGAGCAGGTTCCTGGCGTACTCCACGCCGCCCTCGGAGGCCCAGTTCTGGGCCAGGGCCATGTGGTAATACTCCTGCAGGACGGTGTCGCGCTGCTCGCGGGGGACGCTTCCGAGCGAGGCCAGCTCGCGAGTGACCTCCTCGACGGACTTGTCGTCGAGCTGCTTGAGGAGGGTCGAGGCGGCGTCGCGTTCGAGGCTCAGCAGGAGTATCGCGGCCTTGCGGACGCCGCTGATGTCGTGCGTGCCGGGTGGGGGCTCGGCGATGACGGCACCGGCGTTGGGATCTTTCTTGGTTGCTTCGGCCATGGCTGCCAACCTTTTCGGCCCATCTCGCCCACGACGCGGGGGCGACGGGGCCGGCGTGTTATTCGTCAGTATGAACCCACTTGCTCAGGATGTGCGCCGCCTCGCGCGGGTTGCTCTTGACCATGTCGGCGATCTGCTCGGCGATCTTGCGATGGCGGATCTCGACGTCGTCGAGCTCGACGCCGTCCATGGTCGTCTCGGCGGCGTCGACCTCGCCGACGAGGTCGTCGGGCGTGGGCAGGATCGGCGGCACGCCGGCGAGTTCCTCGGCCGTCGGGATCGGCGGGCGCGAGGTGGCCTTGCGGACCATGCCGAGCATCAGGCCGACCGCCGTCAGGGCCAGCACGCCCAGGCCCGCGGGCTTGGCCCAGCCGGAGATGCCCTCGCCGCCCAAGCCGCCACTACCCCCGGAGAACACGGCCGTGAAACCCGAGGACGGCGCCGCGAGCGAGGCCATCGCCACGCCGGAGTCGGGGATCATGTGCACGGCCACCACGCCCTCGTTCTCGGCTGAGACCAGGGGCTTGACCTGGGCCTCGATGACCTTGAGCTGGGCCTCGATGACCGGGCGTAGCGTGGCGTCGTCGGGCTCGGGCTGGGCGGCGGTCGCTCCACCCGGCACGACCCCACCGGCACTACTTCCGGGGGCGGGGGTGGGGGGGAAGGTCTGGTGCCAGACCTGGACAAAGTAGCTTCGCGGCACATTGATCGTCACGGCCACCTGCCTGGGGAGGTTGCCGGAGGACTTCTTGTAGGACTTGCTCACCAGGGGCTTGGGGCCGAAGAGCGTGGTGGTCTCGGTGATCTTCTCGCTCTGGCCGGCCGAGGCGCCCGAGGCGATGTTCGCCCCGGTGTTGGAACGCACGCCGGGCTCGCCGGCGTCGGAAGCGGTCTTGCGCTCCTCCTCGCGGGAGGAGTCGCTGGTCATCGGCTCGTTCTTCTCGTAAGCGTAGGACTCGACCTCCTCGGATCGCGTCGGATCGATGCGGACGTTCACGGCCACGATCACGCCGGGGATGTAGGCCAGGGTCTGGAGGATCTTGTCCCGGACGGCCCGCTCCTGGACCTGCACAAGCTCGAGGGTCTGGCTCGGCTGGATCTGGTCCTCGGGCAGCACCTCGAAGGCCCGGCCCGTCGCGGCGTCGACGACCTTGACGTCCTGCTTTTCGAGCTCTGCGATCGCGCCGGAGA
This sequence comes from Phycisphaeraceae bacterium, assembly GCA_020851395.1. Lineage (GTDB taxonomy): Bacteria > Planctomycetota > Phycisphaerae > Phycisphaerales > Phycisphaeraceae > JADZCW01. The sequence continues at coordinate 4,497 of JADZCW010000289.1, read as the reverse complement.
CCCAGGAGGCGATGCCGGTGACGAGGGTCTGGTTCAGCGACCGGCCGGGCTTGAGCTCGACGAAGACCGAGGCTGACGGTTGGCGATGAGTCTGGGCGAAGCCCTGATTCTGGGGCATGTCCAGGACGACCTGGGCGGACCGCACGTCCTTCATCCGGTTGATGACCCGGCCGAGGAACTTCTGCTTGGCCTGGAGCAGGGCCTCGGCGTTCTGCCGGTTGCTGGTCCAGGGCGTCTGCTGGGCGAAGTAGTCGTCGAAGACCTTGGCGGGATCGTCCGAGAGCAGGCTGGCCTGGGCGAGCACGGCGATGGCGTCGAGCTTCTGCGAGGAGGGCACGAGGACCTGCGAGCCGGCGGTGGTGGCGTTGATTCCCTCGGCCTTGAGGCGCGAGATGATCTCGGCCTGCTCGGCGCCATTGGCGGTGGTCACCGTCACACGCTCGGGCGAGGCGGCGTATTGCACCACCAGGAACCCCGTCAGCAGCAGCAAAAGAACAATCAGCCCGACCAGCCACTTGACCTGGAGGCTCAGCTGCGGCAGCTGCGTCTGGATCTGCGTCCAGTAACGCCGAAGGAATTCCATCACCTGGCCTCCATGCCCGATTCATCGATCCCGTTGAGCCCGGATCCTCCAGGCCCCCCCGCCCCCGGAGGTCATTCCCGGGGGATTCACGACAGCGGTTACACCCGCATCTGCTTGATCTCGTCGTAGGCTGCGAGCATCTTGTTGCGGACCTGCAGGAGAAGGTTGAACGCCATCTCGGCGTTCTTGGCGCTGGTCATGACGGCGGAGAGGTCGTCGCGCCGGCCGGCGGCGAGGTCCTCGATGGCCTTCTCCGCGTTCTGCTGCATCTGGTTGACCTGCTCGAGGTTCTTCATGAGCACGTCCTTGAAGGACGGGCTGCCGGCGGCCCCCGCCCCCGGAGGGGACGGCGCGGCCGGGGCAACCGGTCGCGCACCACCCATCGCATTCGTGATCAGTCCCAGTGGATCGCTCATGAGTCACCTCGCCCGCATCGTAACGTCCGCACCATCATCGCGCCATCAACGGATCATCCACATCACGCCAGCAGCCGCAGGCTAGAAAGCATCATGGACTTGGTGGCCTCGGCGGCGGTGATGTTGGCCTCGTACGCGCGACTGGCGTCGATGGCGTTGATCATCTCCGTGGCCAGGTCCACGTTGGGGTACTCGACGTAGCCCTGCGCGTCGGCCAGCGGGTTGCCCGGCTCGAAGGCCTTGCGCAAGGGGGACGTGTCCAGGGCGATCTCCTGCACGTGGACGCCGGAGTGGCTGCCCGTGGCCGGGTCGCCGACGGCGAAGACCGGGACGCGCCGGCGGTACGGGGCGTAGTTGCCCTGGGCGTCGAGCTGGGAATCGCGGTTGATCAGGTTGGCGGTGATGACCTCCATCCGCGTCCGCTGCGCGATGAGGCCAGACGTCGAGATATTTAGCGCTCCAAACATGATTCACCTTTGCCTGTCACGCCCCCATGAACAGGGGCTGTTACACCTTCTCGCTGATCGCCGTCTGCAACTGGCCATAGCGGCTAGACAACAGCACCAACGCCACGCGCTGGGCCATCTGGTTCTCCGCCAGGTTCTGCATGACCCGCTCGAGGTCACGATTGTTCTGGTCGTGGAAGAGGACGCCCTGGTTGGTGGCGGTGGGCTTGAGGGTCAGGCCGCCCTGCTCGTCGAACCGGACCTGGTTGCTGCCCCGGACATCGAGCGGGCCACTGGCGGGGTTACCTGACTGTCGTCGTCGGTCGATCGCCTCCCCGAGTTGCTTCTGGAAGGCCTTGGGGTCCACGTCGACGGGCTTGAAGTAAGGAGTGGTGAGATTCGCCGCATCATGGTTCAGGAGCTTCTGGCGCGCCTCGGTGAACTGCACGAGCTTGTGCAGCACCGGCATCGACCCGCTCTGGAAGATGTCCGCGATCATGCGATCCGCCTTCCGTGACCCCGGCCACGCGCCGGGCCTCAACCCCTCTTGCGAGCAACCCCGATGCCACCGGGGGCCTGGGGGGATTCATCCGACGATTCCCGGCCACACGTCCGACCGGGGTGCGCAAATCCTGCGCCACCGAAAGTTGTCATGACGCGCAAAGCTTGCGCGTCGCGGGAGCCTACACCGTCTGCTCCACGAGGTTCAGTTGCTTCCACTTCTTGAGCTTCAATCCCAAGGTTCGCAGGCCGATGCCCAGGGCCTCGGCGGTGCGCTGACGGTTGCCGTTGAATCGCTCCAGGGCCGCGAGCACCTGCTGACGTTCGACTTCCTCGAGGCGCTGCACGCTCAGGCCGGCCGTGCTCTCGATGGAGGGAAGCGTCGGGAGCGGGGGCAGGTGATGGGATCCGTGGGCGGCCGGGGCGTGGTGCGGCAGGCGCGGGCGATCGTCGGTCGTCGCCACCCAGGCGGGGGCCGACAGCCAGGGCTCAATCATCGAGCCGGCGATCACCGGCCCGCGCGCCAGCACGCTGGCTCGCTCGCAGATGTTCTGGAGCTCGCGGACGTTGCCCGGCCAGGGGTAGCGTTTCATGATCTCGACCGCGGCGGCGTCGAGCTTCTTGGCGTCCTTGCCCTCGCGCAGGGCGACCTGCATCAGGAAGTGATTGGCCAGGAGGGCGACGTCGTCGACGCGCTCACGCAGCGGGGGGAGGTGGATCGGCAGGACGTTGAGGCGGAAGTAGAGATCCTGACGGAAGCGGCCCAGGGCGACCTCGCGGCGGAGGTCGCGGTTGGTCGTGGCGATGATGCGGACGTCGACCTGCATGGTCAGCGAGGAGCCGACGCGCTCGAACTGGCCCTCCTGGAGCACGCGGAGCAGCTTGGCCTGGAGCGGAGGCTCGATCTCGGAGATCTCGTCGAGGAAGAGCGTGCCGTGGTCGGCCAATTCGAAGCGGCCCTTGCGGAGCTGGTCAGCGCCGGTGAAGGCGCCGCGCTCGTGGCCGAAGAGCTCGCTCTCGAGCAGGGAGCTCGACAGGGCGGCGCAGTTGACGCAGAGCATCAGCGAGTCACGGCGGGGCGAGTGGGCGTGGATCATACGGGCCACGACCTCTTTGCCGGTGCCGGACTCGCCGCTGACGAGCACGTTGCCGTGGCTGGGGGCGATCTGCTGGATCTGCTGGCCGAGTTTGCGCATCACGTCGGTCGAGCCGACGAGGACGGGGTCGCTGTGGTAGATGCGGGCGGTGGAGCGCAGGACGGCGTTTTCCTGGAGCAGGCGGCGGTGCTCGACGGCGCGCTTGACGACCATGACCAGCTGGTCGCCCTCGAAGGGCTTCTGAATGAAGTCGAAGGCGCCCTGCTTCATGGCCTCGACGGCGGCGTCGATCGTGCCGTAGGCGGTCATGAGGATGACGGGGGCCTGGTCGTCGGCCCGGCGGATGCGGGCCAGGAGCTCCAGGCCGTCCATCTCGGGCATTTTGAGGTCGCTGATCACGGCGGCGGGACGGTGGCGGGCGAGGAGCTTGAGCGCGGTCTCGCCGTCGGCCGCGGCCACCACGGAGTAGCCCGCCCGCTGGAGCGTCGCCCCGACGCTGTCACGCATCATCTGCTTGTCGTCGACCACCAGGATTTTCTGCGTCATGACGGGACCGTGGGTTGGGGTGGTGGGAGTTTCAGGCCGAATCACCGGGGATCTCGGTGGGATCTATGTGACCGCCTCGGGCACACGACGCTCGGATGGCGTGGTCTGGCGAACGCATGGTTTGGGCGCGGCGGGGAGGGCGATCTCGAAGACCGCGCCGCCGTCCTGGGCGACGGCAATGGCGCCGTCATGGGCGTCGACGATGCGGTGGACGATGGCCAGGCCCAGGCCGGTGCCGGTGCTGCGGGTGGTGAAGAAGGGGTTGAAGATCCGCTCGAGCACCTCGGCGGGAATACCCGGGCCGGTGTCGCGGACGATCAGGAGGGTGGAATCGCCCTGGCGGCGGGCGTCGAGGGTTAGGATCCTCTCCCGAAGGGGTGTGCCCCCCTGCTTCTCGGCCATGGCCTCGACGGCGTTGCGGATCAGGTTGACCAGGGCCTGGTGCATGAGCTGCGGATCGGCCCAGAGCGGGACGTCGCCCTGCCGCTGGTCGAGGCGCTGGACGCTGACGCCGCAGGCGACGACGGCTGGGGCCTGGTCCTCGATCGCGCCGGTGAGCAGATCCGACGCCTCGATGTGCTTGCGTTTGGGCGTCAGCTCGCGGGCGAAGTTCAGGACGTCGCCGACGACGGCGTTGAGCGAGCGGACGGCCGAGGCGATCTTGCCCGCGACGTCCTGGCAGGCCTGCGAGCCCTGCAGGGCGGGCAGGTCTTCGACGAGCATGCGGGCGTAAAGCCCGATGGCGGCCAGGGGGTTGCGGATCTCGTGGGAGATGCCCGCGGCCATCTCGCCCAGGGCGGCGAGACGTTTGCTCCGCTGGAGCTGGGCGTTGGTGGAGGCCAGTTCCTCGCGCAGGCGGGCGACCTGGGCCTGCAGTCCCTCGTGCGATTTCTGGAGGTTCTCGGTGA
>JADZCW010000288.1 GCA_020851395.1 Phycisphaeraceae bacterium | reverse complement strand
TTGTTCGTGTCGGCCGGCGGCACGGCGCTGGACCTGACGGCGGCGTCCTCGCAGTTCATCTTCGAGATCGCCGGGGCCAAGGGCTCGCGTGAGTTCAGCTTCACGTCGGGCACGACGCTGGCGACGATCGCGTCGCAGATCAACACGTTCAAGGACGTGGTGGGCGTGTCGGCGGTGGCCAGCGGCAACTACCTTGAGCTCAAGAGCACCGAGACGGGCTCGGACAGCTTCGTGAAGTTCGCGGTCAAGAACACCGGCGGCCTGACCGGCGGCGGCGTGTACAACGCCAGCTCGACGGCGGAGAACACGGTCAAGACCGCGTCGGTGACGGCGTTCTCGGCGCTCAGCGACACCGGCGTGACCGACGACGGTCAGGACGTGGGCGCGACGGTCAACGGCCTCAAGGCCACCGGCAAGGGCAACAAGCTCAGCGTCAGCAGCGACTTCATCGACCTGTCGCTGACGCTCAGCGCCGGCGGGGCGCAGGCGCTGGCCTCCTTCACGGCGTTCACGATCACCGGCGGCGGCGCCAAGTTCAACCTGGGCCCGAACGTCGACCTGGTCAACCAGGTGTCGATCGGCATCCAGAACGTGGCCTCCCGCAAGCTCGGCGACGTCAGCGAGGGTTACCTCAGCGACCTGGCCCAGGGCGGCAGCGCCAACGTGGTCGACGGCGACCTTGGCACGGCGCAGAAGATCGTGGCCGCGGCCATCGACGAGGTGTCGAGCCTTCGCGGTCGGATCGGCGCGTTCCAGAAGAACATCGTCGGCTCGACGATCCGTTCGCTGGGCGTGGCCTACGAGAACATCAGCGCGGCGGAGAGCGCGGTCCGCGACACGGACTTCGCCTCCGAGACGGCGGAGATGACCCGCCGGCAGATCATGACCCAGGCCGCTTCGACCATGCTGGGGATCTCCAACTCCCAGACGTCGAACATCCTGAACCTGCTGCGGTAAACCATGACACGCCGGGCGGGCCGACCCGCCCCTCCGTGAACCCTTCGGGGCGGTCCCACGCGGACCGCCCTTTTTTTTGTCGAAATTTCCGGAAGTTATCAGACCCGACCCCGTCGCCGGTGGCGAACGGGGGCGGCGATGGCGCGGGCTGGGGGGTGTGTGCCGGCTTTTCCGGATTTTTCGCGCCGGGCAAAGGCGCGGCGCTTAAGGCGTGGGTTGAAGCTGCCGATGGTCCGGATCGGGAGGGCTATGAGCTCTGGAGAACCTAGGGTGAACCGGTCGTCCGATAAGCACGAGCCTCGAATCCACTGGGGAGTTTGGTGTTCGAACACCGAACAATCCCGTGCCGGCACGAGCCGGCGGCGCGGGGCGGATCACCGCGGCAGACGACGCGGATCGACCCGTGACCGGCCGCCGCCCTAGTCGGTGATGCGACGACCCGGCCGAACCAACCAACCAACGTGGGCGAGGGCGAACGAAAAAACGAACGACCCGCCCGGAGCATCAGGATCGAATTGGAGCCAAACAAGTAACAGGGGCATGAGGCCCGCACCCAGCAGTGACTGCCAGGAGCAGATCACGGAGGACCACAACCATGAGTCGCATCTCCACCAATGTCTCGTCGATGTTGGCCCAGCGCGTGCTGACGGGCCAGAACACCATGCTCACCAAGAGCCTCGAACGGCTGAGCACGGGCTACCGGATCAACCGAGGCGCCGACGACCCGGCCGGCCTGATCGCCAGCGAGAAGCTGCGGTCGGAGAAGGTCGCGATCAGCGCCGCGATCGGCAACGCCGAGCGTGCCGACCAGGTGCTCAACGTGGCCGAGGGCGGCCTGCAGGAGCTCAACAGCATGCTCGTCGAGCTGCAGGACCTCGTCGGCCGCAGCGCCAACGAGGCGGGCCTGTCGCGTGAGGAGCTCGAGGCCAATCAGCTGCAGATCGACTCGATCCTGCAGACGATCGACCGGATCAGCCAGACGACGAGCTTCGAGGGCACGAAGCTGCTCAACGGCACGTACGACTTCAAGATCACCAGCCAGCACGGCAAGGTGCTGGACTACCGGATCAACGCGGCCAAGCTCGAGCACGGCGACACCCGCGACGTGCAGGTGGCGGTGACGGGCTCGGCCCAGCACGGCACGGTGTTCCTGTCGGCCGGCGGGACGTCGCTGAGCCTGACCAGCTCCAACGCCAAGTTCGTGTTCGAGATCGCCGGGGCCAAGGGCTCGCGCGAGTTCAGCTTCAACCAGAGCGCCTCGCTGTCGACGATCACCACGCAGATCAACACCTTCAAGGAGGTGCTGGGTGTGTCGGCGGCGGCCAGCGGCCAGGTGATCAAGCTCAAGAGCACCGAGACGGGCTCGGACAACTTCGTGAAGTTCTCGATCCAGAACATCGCCGGCCAGGCGGGCTGGGTGTACACCGCCAGCTCGACGAACGAGAACGCGATCAAGGCCTCGACGGTCAAGACCTTCGCCGCGCTGGGCGACGGCGAGACCGACGCCGGTCAGGACGTGGCGGCCGTGATCAACGGCATCACCGCCACGGGCAAGGGCAACACGGCCAACGTCAGCAGCGACTTCATCGACCTGTCGCTGACCCTCAGCGCGGCCGGGGCCCAGGCCCTGGGCTCGTTCACGGCGTTCACGATCACCGGCGGCGGGGCCAAGTTCAACCTGGGCCCGAACGTCGACATCATCAATCAGGTGTCGGTGGGCATCCAGAACGTGGCCATCCGCAAGCTCGGGAACGCCACGGACGGTTTCCTCAGCGACCTGGCTCAGGGCGGCAGCGCCAACGTGGTCGACGGCGACCTGGCGCAGGCGCAGAGCATCCTGAGCGCGTCGATCGACCAGGTGTCGAGCCTCCGCGGGCGTCTGGGCGCCTTCCAGAAGAACATCGTCGGCGCCACGATCCGGTCGTTGGGCGTGGCCCTGGAGAACACCAGCGCCGCCGAGAGCACCATCCGCGACACGGACTTCGCGGCCGAGACGGCCGAGATGACCCGTGCCCAGATCCTCGTCAGCGCCGCGACGAACACGTTGGCCATCGCCAACAACCGTCCGTCGTCCGTGCTGCAGC
>JADZCW010000287.1 GCA_020851395.1 Phycisphaeraceae bacterium | reverse complement strand
GCGATGATACCGGCCCCGGGCCCTCTGAACCAGTTGATGCGATGATCACCGCCGTGACGCGCACCAATGTTTCAGCCCCCGGCTCTGCCGGGGGGTACGCGCATGGGGTGATCAGGCGATCAAGACAAGTACCCCCCGGCAGAGCCGGGGGCTGAAATTGACGATGACCGCCGGTGAAACGTCAGACCTGGCAGATCTTCACCGCCTCGGCCAGGGCCTTGATCGCATCGCCCTTGGGCATGAATTCGTGCCCGATGTAGCCGTCGTACCCCGTCGCCGCGATCGCCCGGCAGATGCCCCGGTAGTTCATCTCCTGCGTGTCGTCGAGATCCTGCCGACCCGGGTTGCCCGCCGTGTGGAAATGGCCGACGTGCCCCGCCGAGCGCTTGATCCAGCGGATCACGTCGCCCTCCATGATCTGCATGTGGTAGATGTCGAACAGCAGCTTCACCCGCGGGCTCTGGACCATCTCGCACAGCGCGATGCCCCAGTCCGTGTGGTCGGCCTGGTAGCCGGGATGGTCGACGCGCGAGTTGAGCAACTCGACGTTGAGGTTGACGCCCTTCTCCTCGGCGTAGCGGGCGACACGTCTAAGACCTTTGGCGCACGCCACGGCCCCCTCGTAGTCGCTCTGGCCCTTGTTGCGATTCCCGCTAAAGCAGATCAGGCCCGGGATGCGGTGCTTGGCCGCCAGGTCGATTGACGCCTTGAGCTCCGCCTCGATCCGGTCGTGATTGGCTGGATTGTTCAGCCCGTCCCCGAGTGAGTTATGTCCGCACATGCTCGCGATGGCCAGCCCCGACGACCGGGCGGCCTCGACGAGCTCGTCGAAAGTCACCCCGTTGTAGTTGCCCTCGCGGTTCCAGAGCTCCACCGCGTCGATGCCCACGCTCTTGGCGGCCTTGCAGAAGTCGACAAACGGCGTCCCGGCCTTGTGGAACATGGGGTAGCAGAACGACTGGCGGATGGGCATGGGTGAAACCTCCGAGTTGCTTGGGCGTGCCGACGGGCAGATCCGTCGACGATGTGGGACAAGTATAAACTTCCCAGAGTCACACATGCGTTGCAGTTGTTGCCGGTTCGGATGTCATTTCTTACCATCATCTGTTCTCACCCATGCACGAACGACTCCGAAATCGCCTGCTCGGCGGGTTCGCCGGCCTGGTCAGCCGGCACCCCATCTGGACGCTTTTCTTCGCCAGCGTGCTGACCGTTGTTTCATTGGTGATCCCGATCAAGGGCCTGAGGTTCGGCTCCTGGACCCTGGCTCGTCCCCTGGGATTTCAGTCCGATCGCAACGACCTGATCGCCAAGGACCTGCCCTGGAACCAGCGGTTCATCGACTGGCAGACGCACTTTGTCGGCAAGGACCAGCTGCTGATCGCCATTGACCTGGGCGTCGAACGGGGGCAGCAGGGCTATGACGATCGCCTGACCTCCGCCCACCACGCCGCCGACGCCTTGGCCGCGGGGATGACCACGCCCGCGCCCGACCAGCCACCGCACGCCAAGACGCCCACGCCCTACGCAAAAAAAGTCATCTGGCGCATCGACGCCGAGCACGCCAGCCCGCGCGGCATTCGCATGCTGCCCATGCTCGAGTTTCAGGCGACCCTGCTTCGCTACCGCGAAGGACTCACGCAGGCTGAGCCGTTGCTCAAACAGACGACTCTCTCCGGCTTCCTGCAAGCCGTGGCGGGCACGATGGCGGCGCACCAGACCGCGGGCAATCAGGCCGCCGGCTCGGACATGCGCGCCCTGGCCGCCAACATCGACCGCTTCGCCGCGATCGTCCAGGCGATCGGCGACGAGCTGGCGTCAGACGCTACCGTCTCCACGTCGCCCCTGCTCGACCAACTCGGCGCCCGCCTGCCCGAGGACCAGCGTTGGCAATACCTGACCAGCACCAACGGCCGGATGCTCTTTCTCCGGGTCGATCCCTACCGTGACGAGACGGAGCTGAGCGCCGCCGCCTGGTCCATCGCGGGCCTGCGTCACGTCATCGCCAACGTCACCTCCGAGCACCCGGACCTGAGCATCGGCCTGACCGGTATTGAAGTCCTCGAGACCGAGGAGACCGCCGCCGCCACCTGGGACAGCACCCTGGCCACCATCATCTCCTTCGTCCTGATCGCCGTGCTGCTGATCATCGCCTATCACAGCTGGCGGATGCCGCTGTTCGCCATGGCGGGTCTGACGGTGGCGATCATCTGGACCTTCGGCTTCGCCACGGTGGCGGTGGGGCACCTGCAGGTCATCAGCGTCGTCTTCGCCACGATCCTGTTGGGCTTAGGCATCGCCTACGGCCTGCATCTGGCCGCGCACTTCGAGCTCGTCCGCCACAAATACGCGCCCGGCGAGGCGGGCTTCGAGCCGGCCCTGCGTGAGAACTTCCAGACCGTCGGCCCGGGCGTCTTCACCGGCGCCATCACCACGGCCGCGGCCTTCTGCACCACGTGGCTGACGGACTTCACCGGCGTGGCGGAGATGGGTGTCATCGCCGCCGCGGGCATCATGCTCTGCCTGCTGGCGATGTTCAGCGTCTACCCCGCCCTGGTCCGCATCGTCAAGCCGCGAGCTGATCAGATCGTCCCGATCGAGGGCCGATACCTCCACCTGTTCGAGGAACGCTGGGTCATGCCCTGCATCCGCCGGCCCAGGCTCACCCTCATCGTCGCTGGCCTGCTGACACTGCTGTCAGCCTTGCCGATCATTACCGGCCGACTCGGCTTTGACTACAACTTGCTCAAGCTCCTGCCCGCCAACGCCCCGAGCGTGCTCTGGCAGGAGAAGGTCGCCCAGGAGGGAGGAGCCGCCCTCTACTTCGCCGCCAGCATTGCCGACGACTTCGACCGGGCCCGCGAACTTGCCCACCGGTACCAGGCCCTGCCCTCGGTGCGCGAGCTCGGCGGCGTGGGCATGCTCTTCCCCGCCGATGAGCGGGCCAAGCTCGAGCTTCTGTCCGAGGCGAGAAAGCAACTCGACGGCATGCTCGCCGGTCCATCCGCCACGTCGCCCTCCGAAGCGTCGCTCGACCTCGGCCCGCCCCTGGCCGCCATGCGACAACAACTGGCCCTGGTCAGCGGTCTTGGCGCGATCCCCGCCGCGATCAAGCCATCCGTCGATCGCGTGGGCCAGGCGCTGGACAAGACACTGACGATTCTTGGCAACCTGTCCGAACCCCTGCGAGCCTGGCAATTAACCAAGCTTCAGGCCTCCTACGTGCAGGGCCGCAGCGCCGTGATTGAGCGTCTTGAGCAGGTCGTTGATCCCTCGCCTCTTCAGATCACCGACCTGCCCGTCGAGCTGCGAGGCATGTTCGTCGACACACGCGGCCGGATGCTCGTCGAGGCCCATCCGCGCATCCGACCGGGCGTTGAGAGCGTCCTCGACCCGGCCGTGCTGCCCGGTTTCATCCGCGACGTCTACTCCGTCGATCCCGACGCCACCGGGGCGGCTGTGCAGATCTACGAGTCCGGCCGGCTCATCCGTTCGGCCTACCGCACGGCGGGCATCTTGGCCTTCATCGCCGTCTTCCTGCTCGTGGCCCTGGATTTCTACAGCCTCAAGGACGCCGCCCTCTCCCTGGTCCCCGTGTGCATCGGCTTCGTCCTGACCTTCGGGATCATGTGGCTTGCAGGGGTCCACTTCAACGCCGCCAACATCATGTGCCTGCCGTTGATGTTCGGCATCGGCGTTGACTCGGGCGTGCACATGCTCCACCGCCACCGCCAGGACCCGCACACGCGCCCGCTGGGGTTGACCCACGGCACGGGCAAGGGCGTGACCATCACCAGCCTCACCGCCACGATCGGCTTCGGCTCGCTCATGATCGCCCATCACCGCGGCGTGGCCAGCCTGGGCTTCGTCATGGCCACGGGCATCCTCATGACGATGTTCGCCTGCTGGTTCGTCATGCCCGCCTGGCTCGAGTTCCGCGATCGTAAGAGCTGAGGCAATTCACCACAGAGAGCACGGAGGACACGGAGAAGACACGGAGCCGCATTCCGTAAGATGGGGATGAACACTCCGTGTCTTCTCCGTGCCCTCTGTGTCCTCCGTGGTTAATGTCCTGCATTATCCGCGACGCTGACGGAAGAACTCTCGCAGCAGCGACGCCGATTCCTCCGCCATCACGCCGCGAACCACTGTCAGCCGGTGATTGAACCGCGACTCGGTGCAGAGCTGATAGAGCGTGTCCACGCAGCCCATCTTGGGGTCGGCCGCCCCGTAGACCAGCCGCGGCAGCCGGGCGTTGACCATCGCCCCGGCGCACATCGGGCAGGGCTCGAGCGTCACCGCCAGCGAACAATCATCCAGTCGCCAGCAGTTGATCGCCCTGGCCGCGGCCCGCATGGCCACGATCTCCGCGTGGGCGGTGGGGTCCTCGTCCCGCTCGCGAAGGTTCATGCCCTGGCCGAGTACCTGGTCGCCCCGGTAGACCACCGCCCCCACGGGCACCTCGCCGATGCCCGCCGCTTGCCTGGCCAGTTCCATCGCACGGGCCATCATGGCACAATCAAGGTCCGTCGGCTGGCTCAGGTCGGGCGCGGTCATACGGTCCTCCGTGCCGCCAGATTAAGGCCAGTGCCGCCGACTTGCGAGCCCAACACCCCCCCGTGAAGCCCATGCTTAAAGTCCTCTGTGCCCCCAACGCCTTCAAGGAATCGCTCGCCGTCGTCGAGGCGGCGCAGGCGATGGCCCGGGGGGTGCGTCATGTCGTGCCCGACGGCCGGGTGGACCTCTGCCCGATCGCCGACGGCGGGGACGGCACGGTCGAGGCCCTGGTGGCCGCGGTAGGGGGGCAGTTCCACACCACCACCGTGCTGGGCCCATTGGGCAAGCCCGTCGAAGCCCGATGGGGTCTGCTGCCCGGCGAAGACGCCTCGAAACGAGCCGTGATCGAGATGGCCGCCGCCTCCGGCCTGTCCCTGGTCCCGCGGGACCAGCGAGACCCGACGCGCACGACGACCTTCGGCACGGGTCAGCTCATCGCCGCCGCGCTCGACCGTGGCGTGAGGGAGATCATCCTCGGCATCGGCGGCAGCGCCACCTGCGACTGCGGAGCCGGATGCGCCCAGGCCCCGGGGGTGCGATTCTTCGATCACGCCGGCAAGCTGCTGGATCATCCCCTAGCTGGCGGTGATCTCTCCTCCATCGCTCGTATCGACGTGGCGGATCGCGATCCCCGCCTGATGAATGTCAAACTCCACGTCGCCTGCGATGTGACGAACCCACTTACCGGCCCGCACGGGGCCGCGCACACTTATGGTCCACAGAAGGGGGCCACACCCGAGCAGGTCGAACAACTCGACGCCGGCCTGGCCCACTTGGCGGATCGCATCCGCGCGGACTTGGGCATCGACGTGCTGAACCTTTCCGGGGGCGGCGCGGCAGGGGGGTTAGGCGCGGGTGCCGTGGCCTTCCTCGGCGCCCAACTTCTTCCTGGGGTCGATCTGGTGCTCGACGCATGCCGGTTCGACGCCCGCGTGGCAGGATGCGACCTCTGCCTGACCGGCGAGGGCAAGCTCGACGGCCAGACGCTCGCGGGCAAGGCCTGTCTTGGCGTGGCCAAGGCGGCGGAGAAGCATGGCGTGCCCACCTACGCCCTCGTCGGCGCCGTCGGCCCAGGCGTGGACGAACTTCTCCACCACGGCCTGAAGGGGTATCGTGTCATCGCCCCCGACCTGCCCCCCCGGGAATCCATGCGGCGTGTGGCCGAGCTGCTTGAGGCCGCCACGTCGAATCTCGTGCGAGAATGGTTGAGCCAGCGGTGAATCATGACGCCATGCACCCCTCCAAATCGCCGCCTCTCGTCCTCCGGCAAGGTCTCGCCGTGGCTGTTGGTGATCCTCGTCGCCTGGGTGATTGTGGTCCTGCTGCCCCTGGCTTTTTCGCGTGAGAACGATACCCCCGTCGCCGACGCCGGCTCCCCGCGCCTGATCATCGTCACGCCGCACAATGATCAACTCCGCTACGAGCTCGAGCAGGGCTTCAATGCTTGGCGCGTCACTCAGAATCTTCCGGGGGTGGTCTTCGACTGGCGGAGCTGGGGCGGCACCAGCGACCTGCGGCGCGGTGTCATCGCCGCCTACGAGGCAGACGCCAAGGCATCGGTCGCTCAGGCCCGCCCGCAGCAGGGCTCGGGCTATGACCTCTTCCTCGGCGGCGGCAACTTCGAGCACGACCTGCTGGCCCGCGGCGTCAGCATCGACGTCGACGGCCAGAAGAAGACCTTTCCCATCTCCGAGCAACCAGACCTTTCCGACGCCTTCATCCAAGAGGTCTTCCCCGAGCCCACGATCGGCGGCGAGCGTCTCTACCATCCCAAGAAGCTTTGGTTCGCCACGGCCTTGTCGAGCTTCGGCATCGTCTACAACCGTGACGTCCTCCGCTCGCTTGACCTGCCCGACCCGATGACCTGGGCAGACCTGGCCGACCCTCGCTACTTCGACCAGGTTTCGCTCGCTGACCCCGGCCGGTCCGGCTCGATCACCTCGACCTACGACATCATCCTCCGCCGTCTCGGCCCCGAACGCGGCTGGTCCGTGCTCCGCCGTGCCTTCGCCAACACACGCTCATTCGCAGGCTCCGCCTCGGGCGTGCCCACGGACGTCTCATCCGGCGAGGCCGCGGCCGGCATGTGCATCGATTTCTACGGCCGGTACCAGGCCCAGTCCATGCCCGACGGCCGCGTGGGCTACGTCGACCCGCCGAGGATGACCGCCATCACAGCCGACCCGGTCATGCTCCTGAGCGGCGCACCCCACAAAGAGCTGGCCACCGAGTTCATCCTCTGGCTGCTCTCCAAGGACGGCCAGACGCTCCTGCAACGCCGTGTTGCTCCCACCGGCCAGCCGGCGATTCCGGGGACGCCGCGACAATTCGAGCTCCGCCGCCTGCCCGCCCGCCGCGACGTCTACACCCCGGCCGAGATGGTCCACTGGACCGATCCGGTCGACGCCTTCGCCATCGCCGCACCGCTTCCAGGGGGGATGCCCACCTATTTCCCCCTCGTCGCCCCCGTCTCGCAGGCGATGGCCATCCACATCCACGAGGACCTGATCACCGCCTGGAGGGCCATCCTCCACGAGCCCGAGGGTGAACGACGTCAGCGGATGCTCGACCTCTTCGACGCCATGCCCGACGACCTCCAGCTCCACTGGCCCGACGAAGAACTCGCCCGCACCTGGCCCGATGTCCTGGCCGCGCCCGATCATCCCCGCCGCGAAGAGGCCCTGGCCGTGCTCAAGGAGCCCGTCGACCGCCTGACCGCCCGCTGGAAGGCGTCGCCGACGAACCTTCTGGAAGATCAGCTCCGCTGGACGCACTTCTTCCAGGACCATTACCGGCAGATCGTTGAGCTATCCCACACGCTGAACCCTTAACCTCACCCCCTGGCTTTTCCCATGCGTTTGTACATCGTCCGTCACGCCGAGCCCGACTACAGCATCGACTCCCTCACCCCCGCCGGCCACCTCGAGGCCAAGGCCCTGAGCGACTGGATGGCCCGCCTGCGGCCGGATCGCCTCTACTCGTCCCCCCTCGGCCGGGCCCAGGCCACCGCCCGCTACACGGCTGAGCGATTGAACCTGCCCGTGACCATCGAGCCCTGGACGGCTGAGCTCAACTGGCACGTAGACCTCGGCGGCAGTTACGGCCGATCCAGCGCCTGGGACACCCACGGCCACCTCGTGCGGGCGCTACCCTGCCCGGGCCGCGACGACTGGCACGAGACTTCACCTTTCGACAACCCCGCCTTCCGCGAGGGTTTTGCCAAGCTCCAGGGGCACTCCGATGTTTTCCTGGCCAAGCTCGGGTATCAACGGCAGGGGCCCTGGTACGAGGTCACCCGCCCGAACGCGGACAAAATCGTGGTCTTTTGCCACGGCGGCTTCGGCCTGACCTGGCTGGCCCATTTGCTAGACTTGCCCCTGCCGCTCGTTTGGGCCAGTTTTTTTCTTTCGCCCAGCTCCGTCACGACGATCCTGATGGATGAGCGGGAACCCGGCAGGGCCACCCCGCGCTGCCTGCACCTGGCCGAGATCGCTCACCTGCACGCCGCCGGCCTGCCCGCCTCGACCAGCGGCATCAAGGCCAATCACGACTGATCAGGCGTTCGACTCATCATGGCACTACGACTCCTGCTCATCTTCGTCGGCGGCGGCTTGGGCTCGATGCTTCGCTACCTGATCGGCGGCTGGACACAGCACTTGGCCGGTATCACCTTTCCCTTGGGCACGCTGACGGTCAACGTCATCGGTTGCATCACCATCGGCTTCCTCGCCACGCTCTTCACCGGCCCCTATCTCGTGAGGGAAGAAGTCCGCTTGGCCCTACTCATCGGCGTGCTGGGCGGATTCACCACCTTCTCGAGCTTCTCCTGGGAAACGCTCGCCCTCGCCCAGGGGGGCCAGTGGACGCTGGCCGGCCTGAACGTGCTCTTGAGCAACGGCCTGGGCCTCGTCGGCGTCTGGGCCGGGGCGAAGTTCTCCCTGGTGCTCTTTGGCTCTTGAACCTCCGGAGGAACCCGCCCATGAAAATCCCTGAGAACGGCTGCCTGCTGCGGATCTTCATCGGCGAGAGCGACCGCTGGCACGGTCAGCCGCTCTACGAGGCCATCGTCCTTAAGGCACGTCAAGATCATCTTGCCGGCGCCACCGTCCTGCGCGGCCCGATGGGCTTCGGCGCCCACAGCCGTCTGCACACGACCAAGATCCTGCGCCTCTCCGAGGACCTGCCCATCGTCATCGAGATCGTCGACAGCCCGGAGAAGATCCAGGCCTTCCTGGCCGAGATCGATCCCATGGTGACCGAGGGCCTGGTCACGCTCGAAGACGTCAAGATCATCAAGTATCGCGGCGGAGATGGCCAGCCGCCTCAGGCCTGACCGCTCGACGAGGCGGATTGCGAGGGTGTCGAACCATAGGTCGTCACTTCCGACGCCGGCTGGGCCGCGCGAATCAGGGCGGTCTCGCCGCCTCTGACTTTCTGGCCCTTCTCGACGAGCACCTGGGGCTGAAGGCTCTCGGGCACGTAAAGCTCCGTGGTCGAGCCGAACTTGATCAGCCCGATCCGCTGGCCTCGCTGGAGGATCTGCCCGACCTTCACGCCGCAGACGATCCGCCGGGCGATCAGCCCCGCGATCTGCTTGACCGCCGCGATGGGCTTGTCGCTCGTGGGGTGGCGCAGCACGATCAGGTTGGATTCATTGACCAGCGACGCCTCGGCCAACAGGGCGTTGCGGTGCTCGCCCGGCTGGTAGGCCAGGGACACCACCCGGCTGTGACAGGGGCTGCGATTGACGTGCACGTCCAGCACGCTCAGGAACACCCGTACGCACACCGCCGGCTCGCCGAAGGGCTCGAAGTGGTCCACCCGGTGGATCGAGCTGATATGCCCGTCGGCCGGGCTGACCATCACCCCGCGCTCGGTCGGCGTGCGGCGCTGCGGGTCGCGGAAGAACAGGAGCAGGGCGATCGTCGGCAGGGCCACGACCGCTACCAGCCACCACCAGCCGACGACGGCGAAGGTCATCGAAAGCATCAGCCCGATGGCCAGGATGGTGGACCACTCTTTGCGTGCGTAGCTGCTGAGCATAGGAGAAGTCGGGAGGTGTTCGAACGATCCTGGCGTCGGCCGGCCCACGCGTGCCGGGCGGGGGATGGCATAATATCATCCACGCACGCCGGGCCCGCGTCACGCCGCGTGTCTTAGCCCTTCTTGCCCAGTACCCAGCCGATGCCTCCCATGATGCCGCTGACCGCGAGGAATGCCACGGCGGCGATCAGCACGGTCGAGGTGGATCCGCCCAGCGCGGCCGTCACCGCCAGCGGCGACTCGGTCAGGCCCGACAGGGCCACCAGCAGGCAGACCACCAGCACGGCCAGCGACCCGAGCATCAGGCCCGCCACCAGGCCGCTGCCCGGGCCGTCGTAGATTTCCTGCGCACCGCTGATCATGACCGCGCCGGCAGGCGACTGGGCGCCCTCGCCGCCCTCGGCGTCGGCCGCGATCTCTTCGAGGATCGCCGACGCCGCGGCCAGGGATCCCGCGGCCGTGCCCGCCGCCGTCCCGGCCCCCGTGCCGCTGCCGGCCAGGGAGTCATGAAGGCCGCTGGACTGCGCGCTGTCGTGGGGCATGATCTCGTCGATCTCGACGCCCAGGCTCGTGTCGTCCCGCTCGCGGGTCAGGTCCAGCAGGCCGCTGCCTGACCCGATGCTGTCGAGCGAAAGCTCGGCGTCCTGGCTGAGGCTGCCCGCGGGCATCGCCTGGGTCTGCGCCAGCGGGTCCGCGGCATCGACCTCGCCGGTCTCAAAGACGTTCACGCCCGAGCCGATCGAGATGTTGGTCCCCGAGGCGGAGTCGGCCGGCAGCAGGCCCGTCTCGTCCGTGGAGAGCTGAGCCGTGTCCTGGAGCGAGTCGATGTTGTCGGTGTCCTGGCTGTCGGCCAGGGGGATGGTCCCGGAGGAGGAGTTCGCGTCGCTGCCGGTCTTGGCGGCCAGGGCGTCGACCTCGTCGCGCTTGAACATCAGCTTGTCGCGGTCTCGGAACTGCTGCAGCTTGCCCGAGCCGGCCAGCGTCTTGACGTCCTCGACGTTCACACCCAACGCCGAGGCCGCCTCTTCGAGCGTGTAAAACATCTTGGCCATGACCATGCTCTCCTTACGCTTGGCCGAATCCTGTGTCCGGCGCGTCACATCGCGCGACAGGGGGCTCGGCGGCTCTGGGCGGGGACCGGCCCGGGGCGGGGGCATCATCCGGGATGCTAACCCCAGGCCATGGACCAGCTAATGTATTCTATACCGGGCCTGCGGACAAGGATCGCCTCTTTTCAACCATTTGACGCCCACTTATGCCCCTGGACACCGGACCCGCCCACCATTTCGAGCTCCTGCTGCCCCACCTGCCCGCCAGCCTGCAGGGCCTGCGCATCGCCCACGTCACGGACCTGCACGTCCGCCGGTTTCGGCCGCGGCACCGGGAGCTGGCCTGGATCCTCTCGAACCTCCGCCTGGACCTGATCGTCTGGACCGGCGATTACACCCATCAGCCCTGGCACGCCGCCGAGGGCATGACGGTCATGCAGACTCTCTGCCGCGGCGCCCGGCCCCGCCTGGGGATGTACGGCATCTTCGGCAACCACGACGACCCCGCCTTCCGCCGGCAGTGCCAGTCGTTGCCGATCACCTGGATCGATGACCGCCAGGTCACCCTCCCGGGCCTGCCCATGGTCCTCTGGGGCAGCGGCATGACCAAGTCCTGCACGCTGGGCGACCCGGTCGCGGCCGTGCTCAGCCGGCAGGACGACGCCGCCGACGGCGACCGGCCGCTGCACCTACTGCTCTCGCACACCCCGGTGTGGCTGCCCGTGGCGGCGGACCTGGGCATCGACCTGATGCTCGCCGGCCACACCCACGGGGGGCAGATCCGACCCTGGCCGGGCAAGGCGATGATTAATTCCACCCTCGACTGGCCCCTGCGGCTGACCTCGGGCCTGCTGCGGCACCGGGACACGCTCTGCGCCGTCTCCCGCGGCCTGGGCGAGTCAGGCATCCCCTGGCGGTTCTGGTGCCCGCACCACCTGCCGATCTACACGCTCCGCCGCGGCTCCCTGCCCGGCCGGCACACCCCCGACGTGGACAACGTCCGGCCGTGGTAGGATGCCGGTCCTTTCAGGTTCCGCATCCGTCGTCCCGCCCGTGCTTAGAGACATTCAGGAGGTTTTCACATGCCCGGCACGTACCGCTTCTCCTTCGGTCCCTGGAACATCCACGAGGGTGCCGACCCGTTCGGCCCGCCCATCCGCCCGACCGTCGCCTTTGCCCGCAAGCTCGAGCAGTACCGTGGCTTGGGCTTCGAGGGCGTCCAGTTCCACGATGACGACGCCGTGCCGGACATGGAGAAGCTCTCGCCCGCCCAGATCACCGCCCAGGCCAAAGAGGTCAAGAAGGTTCTCGATGACGCCGGTCTGGTCGCCGAGTTCAGCGCTCCGCGCCTGTGGGAAGACCCGCGCGGCGTCGACGGGGGCTTCACCTCCAACGACCCGGCTGCACGAAGATGGGCCGTCGAACGCGCCAAGCGATGCGCCGACATCGCTCATGGGCTGGGAACCAACTTCATGGTCTGGTGGCTCGCGCGCGAGGGCACATACATCCGTGAGGCCAAGAACGCCATCGAGGCCCATCGCTGGCTGCTCGAGAGTCTCAATGAGATTCTGCTCTACGACCGCCAGATCACCATCGCCATCGAGCCCAAGCCCAACGAGCCGATGGACCACGCCTACATCCCGACCATCGGCCACGCCCTGGCCCTGGCCGCTCAGTCGGCCGACCCGTCGCGCGTCGGGGGATTGATCGAGTCGGCGCACGCGATCCTCGCCGGCCTGGACCCTTCGGACGAGATGGCTTTCGCTCTGGCCGCCGGCAAGCTCTGGTCCGTGCACCTCAATGACCAGAATGGCCTGAAATTCGACCAGGACAAAGCTTTCGGTGCCGCGGACCTGCGCCGGGCCTACAACCAGGTCCGCGTGCTCGAGCTCGCCGGTTACGCCGACACCGAGCGGTTCATCGGCCTGGACGTCAAGGCGATGCGGACGCAGAAGCCCGAGGCGGCCACGCGGCACCTGGCCAACAGCCGGCGGTTCTTCCTGGCCCTGGTCGACAAGCACCGCACGCTCAACCACGCCGCGGCCGGCCAGGCCGTCGCTCAACGGGATTATGAGCAGCTCGAGGCACTGATCCTCGAACACCTGATGGGCCTGAAGTAGACCGCCCAGAAGGCAAGAAAATTACCAGCCGTCGGGTGTCCTTTTGCCCCCTCGGCGGGTAACATCACTCCCAGAAGTCCGCCTTTCTGTGTGGGGCTGAACAGCGGCCGTGGCACAGCCGGGAGGGCAGCGCGGCCGGCTGACGGTGGAACCAAGAGGGCGACATGGCCGTCCGGGTTGAATTATCACGCATCCTGATCCACGAGAACAGCCCGCAGCACGTCGTCGAGCTGCGCGAGGCTGACGGTGAGCGTGTGCTGCCGATCTGGATCGGGCTCTACGAGGCCGCCGCCATCGAGCGTCGGCTCATGGGCCAGACCCCTCCTCGGCCGCAGACCCACGAGCTGCTGGACAACATCATCCGACAGATGGGCTGGCAGATCGACCGCATCGTCATCACCGCCTTCAAGGCCGAGAAATCCAAGGGCGGCACCTTCTACGCCAGGCTGGTGCTGAGCCAGGAAGGCCGGACGCTGGACATCGACTCTCGCCCGAGCGACGCCATCGCCCTGGGCTGCGCGGGCAACGTCCCGATCTTCGTCGAGGAACGCGTCTTCGAGCAGGTCGACCGCGCCGACACCTCGGAGCTGGACAATCCCCCGCCCGAGCCGGACGGGGACGTCGGCGACTCTCAATAGAACCTCAGCTCTCTCACGTCAGTGACCGGAACACCCCGGGGCGGTCCCACGTCTCCGTCATTCGGCGGCGCCCTCGGCCGGGGCCTTTTGCTGCTGATCGTCGGCGGGCGGCCACGCCTTGTCGTCGGTCAGCGTGGCGACCTCTGGCGGCGCGTTCTGGTCCATCAGGTGCTCAGCCTTCCGCATCCAGTTGCGGATCGCCAGGCCCGAGAGGAACGTCAGGGCCAGGGCGCCGATGAAGATCGCCGCGGTCACGTGCCAGCGCAGGTCGTCGATCGGCTGAGGTTGGCGGATCGCCGGCTCAAGAATCTCGACGGTGTCCTCGCGGCCCGCCTGGCGGTCGAGGACCATCTGGTAGCCCTTGAACGACCGGGCCAGGCAGTTGAGCACGGGCACGAGCGCCTGGCGGCCGCCCTCGCCGGGCTGGTCATAGATCAGCCGGATCTTGTTCCCGCCGTCGTAGGCGACCTTCAGGTAGGCGTCCAGATGCTTGCGCAGGTGAGCGGCGTTGCCGAACGAGCCCGCCCCTTCCTTGACCAGCGCGTCGACGGTGGCCGCGAGCACCTCGTCGCCGAGCAGGATCGCCTTCTCCTGGTTCAGCCAGGCGTCCGGCGCCGCCGGCACCTCGTCGCCGTGACCGATCTGCAGGACGCTCGTGGCCCGCCACGTCGGCTCGTACATCCTCTGGCCCAGCATGTAGCTGGCCACCGCCAGCACCGAGACGGACAGCAGGGCGGTGACCACGAGGCTCGCGGCCTTCTGCGTCGCCCAGCGGCGGACCATCTCCGCCTCGCTGTTCTCGAGGAATCGCTTGACCTCCAGCAGCACCTGCCGCTGCTGGAGCAGCCCGGCGTAGCGTTGCTGGTCGGCCTGGGAGCCGTTCTGGACCTGCTCGACGCTCCGGGCCTGCTCGCGGAGCATCCGTTCGTGCTCGTCGAGCTTGGCCTCTCGTTCACGCAGCGCGGCCTCGAGCTTTCGCAACCGCTCGAGCGCCGCCGCGTCGGCGGTCTTGCCGCCGGAGGCGGTCCGGGTCTCGAGGTCCTGCTGCCACTGGGCCAGCCGCTCCTGCTCGGCGGCGAGCTTGGCCTTGGCCTGGTTGACCGTGTCGTGATATTCCTTCCACTTCGCATCGAGCTCCGTCGAGGGTTCGCCGACCTGGCCCTCGAGACCTTCGAAGGTCTCGGCCCGGTTCTGGCGGTACTCGAGCGCCTGACGCTGGGTCTCGATGTCGCCCTGCTGCTGGGTGAGCAGGGCCTCGAGCTCCTCGAGCTGCTTGGCCTTTTCCTCGAGTTCGCGGCGTTGCTGGCTGATCTGCTGCTGGTGAGCCTCTTCGGCCGCCGCGGCCTGATCGTCGGCCTCCTGGCGGGCGGACTCGACCTGCTGGAGCTGGGCCTCGAGATCAGCCTGTTTCTGCTGGAACTGCCGCTCTCGGTCCTCGAGGCCCTTGCGCTGCTGCTCCAACGAGGCGCGGGCCTCATCGAGGAGCGTCTGCTGCTGGGCGATGTTCTTGCGGGCCTCCTCGATCGGGCCCTGCTGAACCGCAAGCTCCTTGGCCTCGGCGGTGCGGCGCTCGAGTTCCAGCGCTCGCTGCTTCAGATCCCCGGCCATCTCGTCCAGACGCTGCTTGCGCGCCTGCACCGCGGCGCGTTCCTCGGTCAGCTTGGCGCGCTCGTCCTCGACCTGCTGCTGCTTGTTGTGCATGTCGCGCCTGGCGGACTCGAGCTCCGATCGCTGCTGGTCGAGCTGGTGCATCCGCGCCTCGAGCTCCGCCGCCTGGGCCTCGAGCTCGGTCGCCAGCGTGTCGAGCTTCTGTTGGCGCTCGGCCTGTCGGGCGAAGTCCTCGCTGAACTCCGCCGCCACCCGCTTGCGCTCGTCCTCGGCGACCCGGCGGCGCTCGGCGTCGAGCTTCTGCCAGTCGGCCATGACCTGCTGACGCTGCTTCTGGATCTCCTGCGCCTGGGCCTGCTGCTCGGCCTCGGCCTTGGACAGGGTGTCCTGCTGCTCCTTCAGACGCGACTGACGATCGGCCAGCTCCTGACGCTGCTTCTCGATCTGCTGCGTCTCCTGGGCCAGCTTGGCACGCTGCTCCTCGATCTCCTTGCGCCCGGCCGAGATCTCCTGCTTCTGCCGATCCGCCTGGGCCTGACGCTCCTCGAACTGTTGCAGCGTCGCCTCGAACTGGGTCTTCTGCGTTTCGTGCTGTGAGCGGAACGTCTCGAGCTCCGCCCGTTGTTTCTCGATCTGCTGCTGGCGCTCCTGGAGCGTCTGCTTGAGCTTCTGGAGTTGTTCGGTCGACTCGCTCAGGTGCTGGCGCTGCTCCTCGATCCGGCGAGAGTCGGCGTCGATCTGCGAGGAGCGTTTTTCGAGCTCTTCCTGTTTCTGTTGAATCGTGCCGCGGAGGGCCTCGATCTCGGACTTCTGCTGGCGGATCGTCTTCCGCCAGCCGCGCAGCCCGCGGTGCAGGCCGTCCAGCCGGGACTTGCGGTGGGTCATCCAGCGGTGCTGATGCTCGATCGCCGCCAGGGCCTCGCGCGTCTGCTCGGCCTCGCGCTGGCTCTGCTGCTGCCAGTTCTTGAGTTGGCCCAGACGCTGCTCAAGGTCGCCCAGGAGCTGGTCCACCTGCAGGGTGTCGACGGAGCGCCCGGTGTTGGATTCGGTGCGGTTGTTGCTCATGTTGGCTCTCTATTCACTGCAAGGATGCTTATAACTCGTATCGGACGGACGGCGGGCGTTCTAAACGTCAAAGGCCGGAAAAACTCCCCACATCCCCCAGTTCATCGGCCGCCGCCCGGGGCATGAAAGGTTTATGATGCCTGGGCGGAACAACCCGCCGCCGGCCAGCCCGGCCGAGCCCTGTTCACGCCCCGGAGCCCGATAACGATGCCCGAGCCGGCCGCACAGCTTTCGGCCCCGTCCCCCCTGGCTGTCGAGGACCTGCATTTCGCCTTCGAGCCGGGCCGGTGGGTCCTGCAGGGCATTAGCGCCGCCCTGCGTCCGGGGATGGTCTCGGCCCTGATCGGCCCCAACGCCGCGGGCAAGACGACCCTCTTCCGCTTGATGCTCGGACACCTCCAACCCACCCGCGGCCGCGTCAGCCTCGAGGGACGGCTGCTCGACCGCCTGAGCCCTGTTCAGCGGGCTGCACGCCTGAGCTACGTCCCCCAGCGGGGCGGCACGAGCTTCGCTTTCACCGTCCGCCAGATGGTCCGCATGGGCCGCCACGCCCTGGGCCCGAACCCCCGGGCCGTCGAACAGGCCCTAGGCGACTGCGACCTGGCGGACCTGACGGATCGCATCTACGCCCACCTCTCCGTCGGCCAGCAGCAGCGTGTCCTGCTCGCCAGAGCCCTCGCCCAGGCCCACGGCCCGCACGGGCGACGCGGCGCCGCGATGCTCCTGGACGAGCCCGTCAGCGCCATGGACCCCCTGCACGTCCACCACACCATGAACCTGCTGCGGGAACAGGCCGCCAGGGGCTTGGCCGTGCTGATCGTCCTGCACGACCTGAACCTCGCCGCCCGCTACGCGGACGACGTTTGGGTCCTCTCCCAAGGCAGGCTTGTCGCCGCTGGACCGTGGTCAGCCGCCCTCGAGCCCGCCCTGCTCGAGGAGGTCTACGGAGTTCGGTTCGAACGTTTATCTCCGCATGATCACGACCGGCCCCTTTTCTACGTCCGGCCGGTGGATAAACTTTCAGGACAGCGCCGCCGCGCCCAGCCGATCTCTTGAGGGAAATGCCCATGCTCAATCACCCATGGATGCTGGCCGCCTCGCCCAACCAGGACTGGTTAGAGATCGTGACGTATGCCATCGGCGGGGTGATCGTGGTGGGGGGGTGGGTGATCAATCACCTTAGGCAAATGGCCGAGAAGCGCGCCGCCGAGGATCGCGCCCGGCGCAAGCTCGAGGAGTTCGGTCGCCAAGTCACCTCCCAGGGCGCGGCCGACCGTCCCAAGAACCTGCCCACCGCCGACGACCTGGCGATGCGTCGCCGCCAACAGCTCCAGGAACTCGCCCAGCAACGCCGCCAGGCCGCCGGCCAGCCACGACCGGTCACGCCCAAACCCGAGCCGGACAACCTCACCCTCTCCCAGGCTCGCGAGCGTCAGCGGGCCGTCGAAGCTTACCGTCGCCGCGCCGAGGCCCTCGAGCAGCAGCGACATCAACGCCCGGCACACATCCCCCCGGGCGCCAAACCTCAAGGTTCAAGCATCCGACCCGCCTCACGTCGACCTGCCCCCGCTCAGCCGTCCAGGCCCCCTTCACAAACTCCGCCGCCGGGCCGCGAACAGCCCGCACGCCGCGCGGTCGTCGCCGCCGTCGGCGCCATTTCTTCCCGTCACATCCGGTCCGCCCTGGCCTCGCCTCAGCAGGCTGCCGTCGCCTCCCCGGTGGCTGCCCAGACCGGTCGTCCCCCGTTCTCACTCCGGCAAGCCATCCTCTGGAAGGAAATCCTCGACCAGCCCGTGGGCCTGCGTGAAGCCCACCTGGTCTAGCGTGCACGGGATACGAGTCGCTCCTAAAATTTCACCATGCCCGACGTCGCCAAGCGCATCACTGAGCTTCGCGCCCAGATCGACCGGCACAACCGGCTGTATTACGTCGACGCCGCGCCCGAGGTCTCTGACCAGGCCTACGACGCCCTGATGCGCCAGCTCCAGGAGCTCGAGGCCAAGCACCCCGAGCTCGTCACCCCCGATTCACCCACCCAGCGCGTCGGCGGGCGGCCCATCGAGGGTTTCAGGACCGTCGAGCACCTGCGGCGGATGTACAGCATCGACAACACCTACAGCCGCGACGACCTCTGGGCGTGGCACGGGCGCGTGGTCAAGGGCCTGGGCCTGGCGGAACAGACCGGGGACTCGCTCTTTGAATCGCCAAAGCTCGACTATATCGTCGAGCCCAAGATCGACGGCGTGGCCGTGAGCCTGCGTTACGAAGATGGCCGGCTCGCGGTTGCCGTCACGCGCGGCGACGGCCAACGCGGCGACGACATCACCGCCAACATCCGCACCATTCGCGCCATACCCCTCCACTTGGCCGGCAAGCCCGCGACGCACCCTAAGCTGCTGGAGGTTCGCGGCGAGGTCTTCATGACCTTTGCTGAGCTCGCCCGCATCAACCAACAGCGGGCCAAGCAGGAGGAAGAGCCCTTCGC
This sequence comes from Phycisphaeraceae bacterium, assembly GCA_020851395.1. GTDB lineage: Bacteria > Planctomycetota > Phycisphaerae > Phycisphaerales > Phycisphaeraceae > JADZCW01. Next base: position 918 of record JADZCW010000287.1, on the reverse strand, counting down.
CAACCCCCGCAACTCCACCGCCGGCACGCTCAAGCAGCTCGATCCCCGCATCGTTGCCCAGCGCCGCCTGCTTTTCCACGCCCACGGCGTCGGCGCCATCGAGATGGACCACGCCCCCGACACCCACTGGACCACACTGGAAAGCTTCCGGGGGTGGGGGTTGCCCACGCCGCCCGGGGTCAAGAAGTGCGCCGGCATCGAGGAGGTCTGGAAGGTTATCGAGTCCTTCGAGCAGGAACGGGCCAACCTAGGCTTCGGCACCGACGGCGTGGTGATCAAGGTCGATCGCTTCGACCAGCGCGAGAAGCTCGGATGTACCTCCAAAAGCCCACGCTGGTGCATCGCCTACAAGTACGCCGCCGAGCAGGCCCAGACGCTCCTACAAGGAATTATCTGGAGCGTCGGGAAGGGGGGCAGCGTCACGCCCATCGCTGACCTCAAACCCGTCCCCCTGGCCGGCACCGTGGTCAAACGCGCCAGTCTGCACAACATCGACGAGGTCCGCCGCAAGGACGTGCGCGTCGGCGACACCGTCGTCGTCGAGAAGGCCGGCGAGATCATCCCCCAGGTCGTCAAGGTCGTTGAGGAATTACGACCCTCCAAAGCCCCCGTGACCGAGCCGCCCACGAAATGCCCAAGCTGCGGCAGCACGCTCGTCCGCGAGGCCGAAGAGGCCGCGATCCGCTGCCTCAACCCCGAATGTCCCGCCCAGCTCCGTGAACGGTTGACGTGGTTCGCCGGTCGCGGCCAGATGGACATCGACGGCCTGGGCGAAAAGTCCGTGGATCAACTCGTCACCGCCTGCCTGCTCAGATCCATCGGCGACATCTACCGTCTCAAGGATCACCGCGACGAACTGATCGAACTGGACCGCATGGCCGACAAGAAGGTCGACAACCTCCTGGCCGGCGTCGAGGC
>JADZCW010000286.1 GCA_020851395.1 Phycisphaeraceae bacterium | reverse complement strand
CGGATCGGCGTCACCGGCACGAGCATGATGATCGTCGAGCAATTCGGGTTGGCGATGATCCCGCCCTTGCCGAGCTTCCAGCCCTTGATGGCCTCGGGGTTGACCTCGGGCACCACCAGCGGGATCTCCGGCGTCATGCGGAAGGCTGAGCTGTTGTCGACGACCATCGTCCCGGCCGCCGCGGCGATCGGGCCGAACTTCTTGCTGATCGACCCGCCGGCGCTCAAGAGCGCCAGGTCGATGCCCTTGAAGCTGTCCTCCTTGAGCTCCTCGATCGTGTAAGTCTTGCCCATGAACGTCTGCTTCTTGCCGGCGCTGCGGGCGCTGGCTAAAAGCTTGAGCTGGCCGAACGGGAATCGGCGCTGCTCGAGGACGGCGAGGAATTCCTGACCGACGGCGCCTGTGACGCCGACGATCGCGACGGAGGGACGAGAGCTCGAAGCGGCCACGGGACGGTTCCTTGTCTGGAGGGACCATGAACACGCCAAGCCGCGACGCCGCGGCCGGCAAAGTCGCCAATTATAACATTTATTACTGTTCTCGGGGCCTAAGAATCGTCTTAGGCCTTGGAAGTCGAGCCCTTGACCATCTCCAGGATCATCCCCGGAAGCTTCGGCGTCGCCCCCGGCTGCGAGGCCACGTAGGCCCCGGTGTGATTCGACAAAGCCAGCGTGCGCCGCAGCGGCCAACGCAGCAGCAATCCCACCAGCAGGCCCGCGCTGCACGCGTCGCCCGCCCCCACCGCGTCGGCCCCGTCCGCCATCGGGTAGCTCACCGGCTGGTCCTCAATCTTCTCCGTGAGCGTCTGGATCACCGTGCCCTGTGCCCCGCGCGTCAGGGCCACGAGCTTGAGGTGGCTGAACCGCTTGAGGATCGCCCGCGTCATGCCCTCAACATCACCCCCGGAACCCCCGGAGGTCGTCGGCGCCGCCAGCCCCAGCGTCCGCAGGACTATGGGCAGTTCCTGGTCGTTGAGCTTGACCGCCGTCGCCAGCTCGCAGCTCCGCTCGAGCACCTGCCGATCGAAGTAGTGCTGGCGGAGATTTACATCGAACAAGCGCACCGCGTTGCGCGCCGCTGTCAGGAAGCGATAGATCGTGTTGCGCGACTGCGCCTCGCGCTGCGCCAGCGAGCCGAAGCAGACGGCCTGGCAGTTGACCGCCAGGTCCTCGAGGTCCGGATCGAACTGCAGCCAGTCCCAGGCCACATTCTTGACGATCTCGTAGCTCGGTTCGCCCTTGTCGCTGAAGCTGACGTAGACGCGTCCCGTCGGATGGTCCGGGTCAGCCTGCACGAACTCGCCGGTCATGCCGCGCCCCGCCACGTCGGCCATCAGCGCATGGCCCAGGTCGTCCTGCCCCACCCGGCTGACCACCACGCCGCGCCCGCCCAACCCCACCGCCAACTGATGCGCGTGCACCGCCACGTTCAGCGGCGCCCCGCCGAGAACCTGCCGATCGGGGAAAAGGTCGAAGAGCGCCTCCCCCAGGCCGACGATCGTCATCCCTGTGTTCATCCCGCAAATGTATCAAAACCTTAACCCCCCCGCCCCCCGGAAGTGAATCGGGTCGTCAGGGGCGGGGGTTTGACGGCCGCGACTCGCCTTCGGATCATTTGGCTTCTTCCAACGGTCCCCCAACCGCTTTTTGGAGCCTGTCATGTACGTCGACCTCAGCCCGGGCGCCGTGGGCATCCCGAACATGCCCTTTGATCAGCTCGTCCAGCTCGCACGCACCGCCGGCTTCGAGGGCGTCGACGCCCCCGTCGGCCAGATCATGGCCGCGCCCGATCCCAAGATCTTCAATGACCAGCTCCGCGCCGCCGGCCTGCGCTGGGGCTGCTTCCCCATGCCCGTCGAGTTCCGTAGCAGCGACGAGAAGTTCGAGAAGGACATGGCCGAGCTCAAGAAGATCGCCCCTAAGCTCAGCTCCCTCGGCGTCACGCGCACCAGCACCTGGATGATGCCCTGCCACAATGAGCTCGACTACGACACCAACTTCAAGCGTCACGCCGACCGTCTGCGCAAGATCGGCCAGGTCCTCCGCGATTCCGGCATCCGCCTGGGCGTCGAGTTCGTCGCCCCGATGACGCTGGTACGTTCGCAGAAATACCCCTTCATCCACACGCTGGATCAGCTCCTGCAATTGCTCGACGCCATCGGCCTACCCAATATGGGTGTGCTCCTGGACAGCTTCCACTGGCACTGCTCCGGCGCCACGGCCGACGACATCACCCACAAGCTCTCGAATGAGAAGATCGTCCTCGTCCACGTCTGCGACGCCCGCTCCGGCCGGTCACGCGAGGAGCAGATCGACAACGAGCGGGCGCTGCCCGGGGTGACCAACGTCATCGACTGGAAGGGCTTTGTTGGCTCACTCCGCAAGCTGGCCTATGATGGCCCTGTCGCGGCCGAGCCGTTCGACCCGACGATGGCCCAGAAACCCCCCGCCGAGTCCGCCGGCCTGACCGTCAAAACCATCCGACAAGTCCTGGCCGTGGCCTGACTTAATTCATCAACCGCACCCCTATTCATTCCCCAGAGCCTATGCCCACCCAACTCGACGCCGCCGCAACCCTCACCCACCTCGCCCAGTCCGACCCGGATATCTATCAGATGATCCGGTCGGAGGAGGAGCGACAGGAGACCACCCTCGAGATGATCGCCAGCGAGAATCACACCTCGCCGGCCGTCATGGAGGCCGTCGGCTCCTGCCTGACCAACAAGTACTGCGAGGGCTACCCCACCAAGCGCTACTACTCCGGCTGCACCTACTACGACGCCGTCGAGCAGCTCGCCATCGACCGCGCCAAGAAGCTCTTCAACTGCCAGTTCGCCAACGTCCAGCCGCACTCGGGCGCCTCGGCCAACACGGCCGTCTTCTTCGCCCTGCTCGAGCCCGGCGACGTCTACGCCTCGATCGTCCTGTCCGAGGGCGGGCACCTCACCCACGGCTCGCCGGTCAACCTCTCGGGCAAGTGGTTCAAGCCCGTGCACTACCCCCTGGTCTACGACGAGAAGCGCCCCGACTGGGGCCACATCGACTACGACGCCGTCCGCGCCCTGTGCCTGCAGCACAAGCCCAAGCTCCTGATCTGCGGCTACTCCGCCTACTCGCGGATCATCGACTTCCCCCGCTTCCGGGCCATTGCCGATGAGTGCGGCGCGCTCCTGATGGCCGACATCGCCCACATCGCGGGCCTTGTTGCCGCGGGCGTGCATCCCTCGCCGTTCCCGCACTGCCACGTCGTGACCACCACCACGCACAAGACCCTCCGCGGCCCGCGTGGCGGCCTGATCATGACCAACGACCCCGACTTGGCGACCAAGATCGACAAGGCCGTCTTCCCCGGCACGCAGGGCGGCCCGCTCATGCACGTGATCGCCGGCAAGGCCGTCTGCTTCGGCGAAGCGCTGCGGCCCTCCTTCAAGGACTACGCCAAGCAGATCGTCGCCAACGCCAAGGTCCTCGCCGCCGAGCTGACCGCCAAGGGCTACGGCATCATCTCCGGCGGGACCGACAACCACCTGATCCTGCTGGACCTCCGCAAGACCGACAAGGAGCTCACCGGCAAGGCCGCCGCCCTCTGGCTCGAGCAGGCCGGCATCATCACCAACAAGAACACCGTGCCCAAGGAAGACCGCACCCCCTTCGTCACCAGCGGCCTGCGCCTGGGCACCCCCGCCCTGACCACCCGAGGCCTGCGGGAGCCGCAGATCCGCCAGGTGGCCGATCTGATCCATCGCACCCTCGCCAGTCGCGGCGACGAGAAGACCATCGCCGTCGTCCGCGCCGACGTGGCTGAGCTGGCCCGTCAGTTCCCCATGGCTCATTGATGGTTTGTTAGAATCACACGACAGAGGGTGCCCAGTTCCCGCACGACATCACTCCACCACCAACCGGCGCGGCATCCACCGTCTCCGCGCCCGACGAGCAACCTGCATCTCTGCGGCGAGCGTGCTTGATCACACCAATCGATCCAACGGAGCACACCCATGCTTGCGGACATGATCACTGAACTGGTCAACGACCCCCACCGTCAGCACGCGGCCCTGGTTCATTTCCCCGTAGCCGTGGCCTTCCTGGGCCTGGTGCTGCTGATCATCTTCCTGATCAACCTCGGCCGATCGTCGCCCCTGCGCTGGTCGATCGTGGCGGTCTACCTCCTGGGCCTGATCGCCGCCGTCCTGGCCATGCGGGCCGGTCACGCCTCGGAGGAACACATCCTTGACCAGCTCCATGTCCAGCTCGCCCCGGCCGCGCAGGAAATGCTCTCGGATCACGAGGAGATGGGCGAGGGCGTCTGGATGACCCTGGCGCTGCCCGCCTTGCTCGTCGCGTTCTCGGCCATCCGTCCCCTGCGTGTGGCCGGCGCCGTGATCGCCCTGCTCGCCGGCCTGGTCGCCGCGGGCTGGATCGGCTACACGGCCTACCTCGGCGGCAACCTCGTCTACGCCCACGGCGTCGGCGTGCCCCCCATGACCACGCCCGCACCCCCGCCTCCAGCCCCCGTCGTGGTGGAGCCGGCCCCTGCTCCGAAGCCCACTCCTAAACCCGCTCCGGTCCACGTCGCACCAGAGCCCGCCCCCGCGCCGGCCACGCAACCTGTCCTCGAGCCCGAGCCGCAACCCGCGGCCGAGCCATCCGACGCCGATGCCAAGCCCAGGCCCGACTGGAGGCCCGGCTCCAAACAGACCGTCTTCAAACGCACGGCCCCCTGAGCAATCATCCGCGACCGAGCGCCACCGGTCTATCCCGCTGTCTTGTCAGCCCGGTAGATCACCGCGATGCCCAGCGACAGCACCTTCTGGCTGACCGCGCCGAAGCCGGCCTCGTGCATCATCCGCGTCATCGCCTCCCGCCCCAGGAATGTGCTCACGCTTTTGGGCAGGTAGCGATACGCCCCCGTGCGATCGCGCGCGATCAGCGACGCCGTCCACGGCAGGATCTTCTGGAAATAGAACTGATAGAGGCCGCGCAGGATCGCGTTCTCCGGCAAACTGAACTCCAGCACGATCAACCGCCCGCCCGGCCGCAGCACACGATAGAACTCCCCCATCGCCTTGCGTGGGTCCGCCACATTGCGGATGCCGAAGGCGATGCTCACCACGTCCACGCTAGCGTCGACGGCCGGCAGCCGCATCGCGTCGCCCGCCTCGAACCCCACCGGCACGCCGATCTGTTTCCGCGCCATCTTCCTAGCCGCGATCTCCAACATCGCCGGCGTGAAGTCCACGCCCACCACGCCCCCGGAGTTAACCCCGGAGTTACCCCCGACAGTCTCAGCCCCCGGCTCTGCCGGGGGATCCTCCGACCGCCGCAACTTCACCAGCGCCCGGGCGAAGGCAAAGGCCAGGTCCCCCGTCCCGCACGCCACGTCCAGCACGCGCTCGCCCGCCCGCAGCCCCGCCGCCCTGACCGCCCGCCTCCGCCAGAGCTGGTCCAGCCACAGCGAGTGCACCCGGTTGTTCAGGTCATAGCTCGGCGCGATGGCCGCGAACATCGCCCGCACCCGGCTGGCCTTGTCCGCCACCGCGTGCGGGTCGCTGAGCTGCTGCCGCGACCAGACTGGCTGGGATTCGTCCATCAACGCCGCCGCACCCACATCCCTTTGAGTCAGGCCCCGGACCCACCGGCCCGGAATCACCTAAACCTCTGTGCCAGCGAATGTACCAGAATCACCCAACCGCGGCGGACTTGACCCTCCAAGGCCGATCAGCACCGCCGATCCCAGGGTTCTTCCTCACCAGACCCATGGACGCCCAGGGCGTGGAGGAATTGCTGCAAAGCAGATGGTAAAAACGAGCTGGCACTGCCGTGCATCCACGCTCAGAACGCCGCATCCTCACAAGTCCTCCAGATTATCAGGGTCAGCAAATAGGTATGTAAGTAGTGACGCAAACTTGTCGGTGCGCGGCAAAAGACCGCTTCGACGGCCCGTCCCGCACATTGGCAAGACAAGATAGTCTGAATTAAAATTCTCGCATTGTCACTGCACCTCAATGCCATACTGGCGGTCTAGAGCCACAAGGAGGCCCTATGTTTTCCGCGCGCCTGCATCGGCCGCTCGGGATTGTCGTCGTTTTGATGGCCGTCGTCAGCCAGCCTACTTTCGCCGCGAAGATCTACCCCTCAGCCAGCGTCACCACCGACGTCGCCGCTGAGTGCTTTCCCACCACCAATCTGGGCCTGGGCGACGACGCCTATGACTCGCCCTCGGTGGTCAACGGCGCCGCCGAGAGCCTCTACGAATCCGACAACTGGCCCACCGCCGCGGGCGGAGCGGTCGCCGACCCAGGAGGTCACGTCTGGCGAGCCAGGGCCGCGGCCGAGCTCGACCTGATGGCCGGCACAGCCCGGGCCGCCGTCGCCACCGTCTTCCGCCTCGACAACAGCCCCGCCCTGGCCCCCCAGCCCACGGTCACCGCCGGCTTCTCACGCGTCAGCGCCGACGTCATCATCCGCGATACCGTCACCCTCTCCGAGCCCGCCACGGTCATCTTCAGCGGGCACATCAGCGGCCAAACCCGAGCCACCAACACGGACACTGGTCAGGACGACCCGAACGTGGGCGCAGCCGTGAACGTGCTGTGGACCAGCGACCTGCCCATCCCCGGCGACCCCGACGGCATGCACGAGACCTACGGCCGGCTCGATGAACGCTTCGAGGCCACCGTGTACCACGGCGGCGGCATGATCGGCGACGGGACGATCAACCCCTACGCCCAGATCTCCAAATCGCTCTACCTGGCCGTGGCTCTGCCGGCGGGCAAATCCCGCGTCGAGATCACGCTGGGCGCCTGGGCCAACATGGACCTGGACATCGGTCCCCCCGTCTCGGCCGGCCTGACCGGCGACGCCGACTTCGGCAACACGCT
>JADZCW010000285.1 GCA_020851395.1 Phycisphaeraceae bacterium | reverse complement strand
GGCCACGGCGCGCTCCGCCGCGTCGGGGCGAAGATCGCGCAGGACGGGCAGGACGTCACGTCGCAGGCGAGCCCGCCAGCGGGTGACGTCGGCGTTGGTGTGGTCCTCTCGCCAGGTTTGGCCGATCGCTCGGAGGTAGTCGAGAACGTCGTCGCGGCTGACGGCGAGCATGGGGCGGACGAGTGAGACATCAGAACCGGGGGACAATCGTCGCCGCCAGGCCATGCCTGACCAGCCGCGCGCCGAAGCGCCGCGGAGCAGCCGCATCAAGAGCGTTTCTAGCTGGTCGTCGGCCTGGTGGGCGGTGAGGACGTGGGTCGCGCCGAGGCTCTGGACCATGACGCCCAGGGCCTCGTAGCGCTTCTGTCGGCCGACGGCTTCGAGGTTCGCGCCGCCGGCGTCGGTCATGTCCAGGTCCGCCCGCAGGTAGGCCAGGCCGTGCTTATCCGCGAGCTCGGCCACGAAGCGGGCGTCATCCTCGGCCTGGTGACGGAGGTGGTGCTGGACGTGTCCCACGGCCAGGTCCATCTCCCAGCCGCGTCGGCCGGCCAGGGTGAGCATCGCTCGCAGCAGGGCCACCGAGTCCGCCCCGCCGCTGACGGCCACCAACAGCCGTCGGCTCGATCCGCCCTGACGCTTGTTCAGCACGTGACGGCGCAGCGCCCCCGCCACCGTCCGAACCAAGGGGTGAAAACTCCCGAGGTCTGCGTCGATGCTGTGGCGTGTCTGGTCCATGCGCCTCCAACATACCGCAGTGTGTGCCGCGGGGGGCAGAGTCCGGGGGGCTGGGCCGGGGCTGGTCGAGGGCGATCGGCGCTCGAGCCGTCGCGGAAAGAATTCATCTCCAACCACCGATCTTGCCGACCCTTAGATACACCCGGGACATCCGGAGCTTCCGGGGGCCGGGGGTGAGGTCTTGGACTGCGCATGCACTTGGGCAACCTTTCCATCCATCTGGCCGTCAGCGGTTCATGGCTGACCGACATGATTCCCCTGCTGGGTGTTGTGCTGTTGGCCACGGGGATGGTGATGATGTACCGCTCGCGCCGCCGACGGGCGATGGCCCCGCGGATCACGCCGCAGGAGCAGGTCGAACGCTGGCGGCAGGAGAAGGGCCTGCGCGGCGATCTCGAGGAACTGATGGTCGAGATCGAACAGTTGGCCAAACGGATGGCCGCCCAGCTCGATGCCAAGGCCGCCCGCATCGAGCAATTGCTAGAGGAGGCCGACCAGAAGGTCACTGACCTGGAGAGGAGGTCTACCTCCGTCCCGGCGACGCCATCGCGCTCGTCCGAGCCGACGATTCGGCCCACCACGCCTGAGACGTCCGATCGGACCCGCGACGCCCTGGAGACGGACGAGTCTAAGCCGGCCTTCCCCTCCGCGCCCACGCCGGTCGTAGCCGCCAGCCCGATGACGCGCCCCGATGCCCCTACGGGGCCCGTCCGCGTCAAGACCCGGCAGGTCACGACGCCGGCCCCGGTCGCCATGGCCCAAGCTCCGCAGACAGCCCCGCCCTCACCCACCCCATCGCCGGTCGCGGCGACGGTCCAGGAACCGACCCCGCCGACCGCTGGCCGGGCCGGCTCGGACAAGCCCTCGCTCTCACGTTCGGTCTATCAGCTGGCGGATCAGAACCTCAGCGCCGAGCAGATCGCCCGCCAGCTCGGCGAACACGTCGGGAAGGTCGAGCTGATCCTTGCCCTGCGCGACGCCTGATCGGCCGGGATCGCCCCTGAAAAACCCTTTCATGTCGCGATGAGAACCCTCGCGCTTTGCCAGCGATGCCCGCCGCATTTACAGTGTTTCGCCTGATCCACCCCCTTTTGCACCGAGGCGATGGCACCATGCGAATCCAAGGCGCCCTGACCGCGATGATCACCCCCTTCCGCGGCGGGCAGGTCGATTTCGAGCGATTGGCCCGGAATGTCCGCTGGCAGATCGAGCAGGGCATTGACGGCCTGGTCCCCGTCGGCACCACCGGCGAGTCCCCCACCCTCAGCCACCAGGAGCACCGCCAGGTGATCGAGGCCGTCGTCAAGGCCTCTGCCGCCACCAAGCGGGCCGGCGCCAAGCCGCTGGTCGTCGCGGGCTCGGGGTCGAATTCCACGACCGAGGCCCTGGAGCTGACCCAGCACGCCAAGAACGTCGGGGCCGACGCGGTCCTGCTGGTCAATCCCTACTACAACCGTCCGACGCAGGAGGGCCTTTACCGCCACTTCATGACCCTGGCGGACAAGGTGGCCATCCCGCAGGTGCTCTACAACATCCCCGGGCGCACCGGCGTGCAGCTGAGCCTCGAGACGATCGTCCGGCTCAGTGAGCATCCGAACATCGTGGGGATCAAGGAGGCCACGGGATCGCTGGACGTGACCTCCGAGATCGTCTGCGCGACCGACCCCCGGAAGTTCACGGTGCTGTCCGGCGACGATTCGCTGACGCTGCCGCTGATGGCGGTGGGCGCGGTGGGCGTGATCAGCGTGGTGTCGAACATGCTGCCGGCCCGGGTCAAGGCATTGGTCGACGCGGCGGCGGCGGGCGACCTGACCACGGCGCGGAAGCTGCACCAACAGCTCTTCCCGCTCTTTAGCGGGTGCCTGAAGCTGGCGACGAACCCGATCCCCATCAAGACGGCAATGAATCTGCTGGGCAAGGACAGCGGCGAGCTGCGTCTGCCGCTGTGCGAGATGGGCGCCGCCGAGACGGCCAAGCTCGAGAAGATCCTGGCGGAGCACGGCGTCGGGAAGGCCGGCTGACGGCAAGTTTGCCTATTTGAATCGACGAAATTGACTATTTGCCACCGGCACAGCCCGGCGCTTCGCTTGCGCCGGGGGCGGGCTTATCATTGAAAGAGGAGGGTATGTTTCAGCTGATTCTCGGCGGTCTCCCCCGCTCTTATACGTCCATCATCTCTGGCCGGTGCGTCCACGTTTCGGGGCTCCCCAACCATCCAGGGAGGTTGTCCATGAAGATCGAAGTGACCGAGACTCAGAAGCGGGTGCTGCTGGACATGCTCGAGCACGAACGGGAGGAACTGCCGACGGAGATCCGCCGGTCGCACACGCCGGGGTTCCGACAGGACATGCAGGAACGGTTGCACGTGGTGGACCAGTTGATCGACCAGTTCCGTCGGACCGACATCCGCCTGCCCCTGACGATCTGATTCATGCGGGGCCGCCGCTCACCGCCACGTCACACCGCCCGGCCGGAGCTTTTGATGTAAAATTCTCTTGCACGGCCCGGCCCGTGCATGTGGTTTTTCCTCTTCTCCGGGCAGGAGTGACTAGGACATGGCCACCGTCATCGGGGCGCAGCTCTACACGGTCCGCAACTTCACCAAGACACCGGCCGACGTCGCCAAGACCTTCCGCCGTCTGCGCGAGATGGGTTATGGCGCGGTGCAGGTCTCGGCCCTGGGGCCGATCGACACGGCCGAGCTGGCCAAGATCCTCCGCGATGAGGGGCTGACCTGCGCGGTGACGCACGTGTCGCTGGACATGATGCGCGACACCAACAAGTGCCTGGACTACCACCAGGCGATCGGGTGCAAGTACACGGCCGTCGGTGGGTTCTTCCCGTCGGTCGAGGAAGCGGCGGACCCCAAGAACTGGGAGCGGTTCGCCTCGGAGTTCTCGGCCATCGCCCGGGTGCTGGGCGCCAAGGGCCTGTCGGTCGGTTACCACAACCACAGCCATGAGCTGGTGCAGGTCGACCACCGCCGGGGGTATGAGATCCTGCTCGAGAAGTCCGACCCGAGTGTCTGGTTCGAGCTGGACACCTACTGGATCGCCCATGCCGGCGGGGACCCGGCGGCGTGGATCGATCGCATCGGCGCGACGGTCAAGGCCGGCTCGTCGCGCCTGCCGTGCATCCACGTCAAGGACATGCTGATCACGGCCGAGCGCAAGCAGAAGATGTGCGAGGTGGGCTCGGGCAACCTCAACTGGCCGCGGGTTCTGGACGCCGCCAAACGGGCGAAAGTCGAGTGGTACCTGGTCGAGCGCGACGACGGGGACATGGACCCGTTCGAGAGCCTGCGGATCAGCCTCCAGAACCTCAAGGCGATGGGGTTGCGGTAAGGTCTGATCCATCAACAACCTGCGAACAATGAACCGACTTGCCAAGCACGGGCCGGCAGGTCATAATGTGATGCTTTCCCCTAACCGGCATCCCTGGGAGGTTTTATGGCGATCCGTGTCAAGTCGCGTGGTGGTGAATCGGCCGAGCAGATCATGCGCCGATTCAAGAAGATGTGCGAGAAGGAAGG
>JADZCW010000284.1 GCA_020851395.1 Phycisphaeraceae bacterium | reverse complement strand
GCCGAGCTTCAGGCCCACGTGGTCGGCGGCGATGGGCAGCTCGCGTCCGCCGCGGTCGACCAGCACGGCCAGCCAGACACGCCGCGGCCGGCCGAAGTCCATGAGCAGCTGCATCGCCGCCCGCACGGACCGGCCGGTCATGAGCACGTCGTCGACCAGGACCACGTCCAGGTCGTCCAGGGCGAAGGGGATCTCGGTCGTCCGCACCACCGGTTGGTTGGCCGCGTTCGAGAGGTCGTCGCGGTAGAGCGTGATGTCCATCGTCCCGACGTGCGTCGGGTGCAGCCTATTGGCCAGCCGCTCGGCCAACACGTCGCCGCGGCTGAGCAGCCCGATCAGCGCCCACTTGCCGCCGTTGGTCCCCGGCAGATCACGGGCGATGGCCGTGGCGAGCTGGTCAATCAGCTCATCGACCTTCTTCGCGTCGGCAACAATCTCACTTGCGGGGGGGGCCATGGCCCAGCATGGTAACTCAGGCCGGCCCGGCCTCCAAACCCGCCTCCGATCGCCACTTAGACCCGCACGTACACGTCGTAGCGGTAGATCAGCTTCATCGCCTGCTTCCCACGAGGCGCCACCTCGACCCGCCACGTCAGCTTGACCCGGCCGTTGATGCCCCTCAGGCCCACGGGAAGCTGCACCATCTCCGCCTGGTCGGGCTTGTTCGGCACGCTGCCGGTCAGCAACTTGCTCACCCGCACGGTCACGGGCTCGGACTTGAAGTTGGTCATCTCGAGCTCGCCCTCGATGGTGACCAGGTCATAGGGGTGGCCGTAGAAGCTCGCCGCATTGCGCTGGCGGGAGATCTCGCGTTCCTGCATCGTCGCCTTGACGTTAAGCGCCTCGGTGACCTTGAGCTCCGTCGTCCCGCCCGTCGGCGTGTAGGCGACCATGCCCTGCCCGAGCAAGCGCCCATCCGCCACCACCAGCGCCGCCGCCGTCGTCCAGGGCTGCTCGCTGAAGTTGGTCAGCTTGATCGCGTGCCAGACGATCTGCGGCTGCTCGGCCAGCCTGTCCTGATAGGACTCGTGGTCGATCAGGTCCGGCACGTCCCAGGTGTAGAGGTGCTCGTACGGCGCATGGGCGTCGATCAGCGGGTAGTAACCGCGCTCGCCGCGTTCAAGGGTGATCTTCCCGAGCTTGTAGTAATAGAGGTCCTCCGCCTGCTCGCCCGGCGTGGCCGGTTGCAGCGGCTCGGGCATCGACCAGCCCGCCATATCGTGCTCCGCATACCCGCCCGCCCGCTGCTGGAGCATCACCTGATTGGCCAGCATCGGGCTCGACTCCCGTCGATCCGTGTCCCGGAGCTGAGCCATCAGCGCGTCGAGCGGGAACGGCGAGAGCATGCTCGACGCCCCGGCGTAGGGCAGATTCGGGTAGCCGGCCACCAGCTCAACCTCGACGTCTCGCAGGTCCATCAAGTCGTTGACCACCACCACGTTGGCTGTGAAACGCGCCTTCTCCGGCTCGGTGACGTCCACCAGGTAGCTCGGCGACCAGGCGATGCCGCGGGCCAGGTAGTGCATGGCGACGCCCATCTCCCGCGGCTCGGACTTGCGGGGAACCTCCCGCACGTCGAACCGCAGGACGCTCTGGCCGAAGCTCGGCTTCATGGACGTGTCGCCACCCTCGTCCCTGAATCGCACCTGTTCGACCTGCTGCACGGGCAGCACGCGCACGCCCTGGTCGTCGCGGAAGGTCAGCACCCTGCCCGGCCAGGAGGCGATGTTCGGCCGCGTCGAGCCCGCCCGTTCGAGCGGGATCTCGCGCGGCCCGATCGGCGTCGCTCCGGCGCCGACGGAGAGGATCTCCGCCTCGATCCACTGCTTGTCGATCAAGAGCTCGACCCGCCGGCCGACGCACATACCCAGCACCTCGGCCAGCGACGACGCACAACCCACCGGCAGCCCGTCGCCCGCCCCGGCCCCGGTGAGCTTGATGCCATCGATTGTCAGACCCTGTCCCTGGTCCCAAGTCACCCAAAAGCTGCCGTAAAGTGCCTCGGGCGCCGGCGAGAGGTCATACATCCCCGCTCGAGCGGGCAGTTCGATCCGGCTCTCGACCACCCCCACCCCGTTCTTGAACATCGCCACCCGCGTCGGCTGAGCCGTCACGGCCGTGACCGACGCCGCCTCCTCCCCCACCGCGATGCCCGCGCCCAACACCATCGTCGCCACCATGAACCCCATTGTCGTGCGTCGCATCATGGCTGTTCTCCTATGGATGTGTTCGTCGACGTCCACCAATATAAAAAGCCCGGCAGCCTTGCGCTACCGGGCGATTGCCTGTCTGAACAATTTTTTGCGCGCCGATGTGCCGGCCTACAGCAGCATCTCCGCGATCTGCACCGCGTTCAGGGCCGCGCCCTTGCGCAGCTGGTCGCCGCAGACGAACATGTCTAAACCGCCCGCGCCGAGGCCCTGCTGGCTGATGTCCTCGCGGATTCGGCCGACATAGACGTCGTCCTTGCCCGAGGCGTCCAGCGGGGTCGGAAAGCGGTTGGCCGCCCGGTCGTCGATGATCGACACGCCCGGGGCCTTGGACAGGATCTCCTTGGCCTCGGCGGCTGAGAGCGGCTTCTCGAGCGTGAGGTTGATGCTCTCGGCGTGGGCCCGCATCACCGGCACGCGCACGCACATCGCAGAGATCCGGACCTTGTCGTCGGACCAGATCTTGTGCGACTCGCGGGTCATCTTGTTCTCTTCCTCGTTGTAGCCGTTGTCCTGGATGGACGCGTTGTGGCTAAAGAGGTTGAACGCGTACTGCTGCTTGAAGATCTTGCACGTCGGCGCCTTACCCGCCAGGACCTCGCGCGTCTGCTCCTTCAGCTCCTCCATCGCGGCCGCCCCGGCGCCGCTGGCGGCCTGGTAGGTACTGACCACGACGCGCTTGACGCCCACGGCCTTACGGATCGGCGTCACCGGCACGAGCATGATGATCGTCGAGCAATTCGGGTTGGCGATGATCCCGCCCTTGCCGAGCTTCCAGCCCTTGATGGCCTCGGGGTTGACCTCGGGCACCACCAGCGGGATCT
>JADZCW010000283.1 GCA_020851395.1 Phycisphaeraceae bacterium | reverse complement strand
GAACCCGAGGATCCCCTTGGAGAAGGTGATGACCCGCAGGTCGTCGATCTCCACCTGGCCGAATCGTGAGGTGTTGATCTGCATGATCAGGTCCTTAGCGGCCGTCCATCCTGGTTGCTCGTGCGGGACGTTCCGTTGATCCCGCGGCTTCCTGCCTGGCCCGGGCGACCGGCCGTGGGTCGCCCTGCGGCGCAAACCTTGCGCTCTTAGCGCAAGAAGTCGAACAAGGTCTGTTGCATCAAGGTCGAGCCGATCTGCAGGCTTGCCTGGTACTGCACGTTCAGCTGCGAGAGCCGGGTGATGGCCTCGGCGATGTCCAGGTCCTGCAGATTGCTCAGGTGCTGTTTTTCCATGACGTCCACGTCCTGATTCCTCGAGAGCAGGTCCTCGACCTGCCGTTGGCGAACGCCGACGCTCGCCGCGACCTGGATCAACTGATCCTGGTTCTGCTGAAGTTTCTCTCCAGCAAACGTGATGCCACGCAGATCATTCTTCTCCAGGGCGTCATACAACGCCTTGAGGTTGGTGAACACGCTGTCGACCTGGACCTTGGCATTGTCCGCCCCGTTGATCGTGGATCCCACGCCGGCGTCGGCCAGGATGCCCAGGTCCTGGGCCGCCCAGCTGTCCCCGATGGTCGTGACCTTGAAGGACTCGCCGCCGATGGTGTTGTCTCTGAGCCGCAGCCCATTGCCTGTCGTTGCCAGCGACACCGTGAAATCCGCCGGGTCGATGCCGGCGGCCGTCGCCGCATCGTTGATGGTGTCGATCACCTCCTGAACCGTCGAGATCCCCCCCAGCTTGACCTCGAAGCTCCGGCCGTCGTGCAGGTTGATCGTGAAGTCGTTGGCCGAAGTGGTCGTGGCCTCGACACCCGCGCCGTAGCGGAAGTCCGAGAGACTGGTATTCAGGTCGAAAGTCCGCAGCCCCAGGTCCGAGGCCGTCGTTCCGCCGTTCTCGCCGATCGAGAGCTTCACGCCGCTGACGGCGCTGACCAGGTCCAGTCCCGTGCCCGCGTCGTTGATCCGCAGCCGCACGCCCATGCCCAACTGGTCCACGGCCGTGATCAGGTCCTGGACGGTCACGGCCGAGGAGAAGTCGGCCACCTTGACGGTACTGCCCTGGCTGATCCGCAGCCCGCTGGTCCAGTCGACCGTGGCACCAAGGCTCGCGAGGGTGGTCAGGACGGTCATCCTCGGGTCCAGATCGGCCGCGACGGCCGGCACGGTCGCCGGGCCGGAGGTGTCGGGCATGATGATGCCCAGGTCGGCCGCGGTGTTCCGCTGGCCGATGTCGCTGATTGACACGGTGTGCCCCGCCGCCACGGTGACCGCGAGCCCCTGGCCGCTGATGTCGATCGAGCCGGTCGGGCCCAGGGCGGCGTTGACCCGGGTGATCACGTCTCCGAGCGTGTTGGCGTCGGTCAGATCGACTACCACCGCGGCGCCGTCGACGTTGACGAGGAACGTGCCCCGCCGGATGCCCTGATCCAGGGCGCCGTTGAGGTCATCCAGACGGGTCTGAGCGGTGGGCAGGACGTTCAGGTCCTTCGTGCCCTTGACCCGCAGGGAGAGCGTGCCGAAGGCCTCGACGCCGTTGGAGTTCAGGTCGATCAGTCCGTCGACGCCGGCCTGCGCCTTGAGGTTGCTCGTCGACCCCAGGTACTGGATGCCGCCGCCGACGGTCTCGGCGAAGAGCTGGTTGCCAATGGAGTTGTCGGTATCGCCGCCGAAGAGCCAGACGCCCAGGTGGTCGCCGTTGGCGACCTGGAGCACGGACTGGAGGATCGAGTCGACCTCCTGGGCCGCGGCCGAGCGTTCGGGGTCGGACAGGCCGTTCTGCTGCAGGGCCAGGGTGATCGCCCGCTGGACCAGGTCGCTGCTGAGCGAGCTCAGGGAGTTGTCGAGCACGCCTAGCATGGCGCCGGCGTTGGTGAGCATGGCGTTGTCGGCGTCGCGCTGCCGCTGGCGGGATTGGAGCGAGACGATCGAGCCGGTGGCACCCGGGTCGTCCGAGGCGGTGTTGACGCGTTTCTGACTCGAGACCTGCTCCTGGATCTGCTGAAGCTGGAGCTGGGTGCGGCGCAGGCCGATCAGGAAGGCGTCGGTGTTCGAGAGGCTCGACGTGCGGTTGGTCTGGAGGCTGATGGAGTTCATGGGAGGGCCTCGCGGGGCCTGGCTGCGTTAGAGCAGATTCAGGAGCGTGTCCATCATGCTGTTGACGACGCTGAGGAAGCGGGCGTTGGCCTGGTAGGTGGTCTGGAAGGTCATGAGGTTGATGGCCTCCTCGTCGGCATTGACGCCGGAGATGGCCGACTGCTGGGCCTCGAGGTTCTGCTGGACGAGGGTGTCGGCCTGAACCTGCTGATTGGCCTGGTCGAGCCGGCTGCCGTACTCGGTGACGTGGCGCTGCCAGGCCGCCCCGAGCGTGTCGCCTCCCAGGGCCGAGAGGCTCCGGTCCTGCAGGGCCGCCATCGCCAGGGCGTTGCCGTTGCTTTTCAGCTCACCGGTGACCGGGTCGCGCCCGGCGGCGGCGAGGAAGTTCTTGTCCGTCACCAGCAGGTCGTTGACCTGGACGTCGCTGGCCGAGGAGCCGGTGAAGAAGGTGTTGATCCCCAGGCCCGCCAGCGCGCCGCTGGTGTCGTCGCTGAAGTAGACCTCGAAGTCCCCGCCGGTCGCGGTGATCGTCAGCCGACCGTCCGACCCGACCGAGGCTGAGACGTTGGTCATGGAGTCGATGCTCGCCGCCAGGCTCGTCAGCGTGGTGTCGCCGGCCGTGCCGTTGAGCGACACGAAGATCTCCTCCGTATCTTCCGCCCCGGTCGATTTCTGCCGGACTGTGATGCGGAAGCTGCCATTCTGAGGCGGGAAGTCCAGCCCGGCCGCCTGGCTGTTCAGGACCGCGGCGGCGTCGGCGACGGCGTAGGCGCCGGTGACGGTCGTGAAGCCCGTCAATCCCTTGCCCTGGCTGTGGATCTTGTTGACCTCGAGGATCACCTGGCGGGTCAGGGTGTCCAGGGCGTCGATGGCCCCGCCGACGTCCTGGTTCCACCCCTGGACCAGGCCTGCGAGCTTGCCCGACCGCGGCTGGATCTGCGTCTTGTCGGCGGTGATGGTGAGCTTGAGCTGGAGCTGGCCGTTGACGGTGGCGCGTTCGACGGTCACGCCGCGGTTCTCGCCGGCCAGGACCAGCGGCTGCGACCCGACGTAGACGTCCACCACGCCGTTGGGCCGCTGGACGGTCGAGATGTCCAGGTACTCGGCCAGTTGCCCTAGGACCTGGTCTCGCTGATCGCGCAGGCCATTGATGCCGGGGTTGTCGCCGCCGTTGGCGACGGAGATCTCGCGGTTGAGCGTCCCGAGCTGGCTCAGGAGGTCGTTGACGGTCTGGGAGGCCTGGTCGATCTGCTTGCCGAGCTGATCCTGCACCTGGGCAAAGCTCGATCGGAGGCTGCGGGCCTCCTGGGCCAGGTTTTGACCCTCGAGGACCACCAGGTGGCGGTACTCGGAGCTCTTGGGGTTGCTCTGAAGGCTCTGCCAGGCGGAGAAGAAGGCGTCGAGCCGGCCCGAGAGGTTGTTGCCGCTGTCGTCCAGGGCGTTCTCGAGGGTCTGGACCTGGTCGAGCACCTCGCTCTGGACGGAGGAGCGGGCCTGGTCGGAGACGCTCGATCGCAGCCGGCTGGCCAGGGCCTCGTCGGCCTGGCGGAGGATCTCCATCACCTGCACGCCCCGGCCCATGAAGACGTTCGATCCGGCGGACACCGCCGCGTTGGCCGCGAGCACCGTCGACTGGCGGTGGTAGCCGCGCGTGGTCAGGTTCGAGATGTTCTGGCCGGTGACCTCCAGGGCGGTCTGGCTGGCCAAGAGTCCCGAGCGGCCGATCTGTAGTGCGCTGCTGATTCCCATGGGCGTCGTCCGTGACGATCGGATAACCCGGCTGCACCTGCGGGGGCTAGGCCGTGGTGGTGAAGGTGCTCATGCTCATGGACCGCTGCGGCACCGCGCCGCTGGCGCCGTAGACCGCCCCGCCGTTGACGGCCTGGCTGATGGTCTGGACCAGGCCCTGAACGTGCCTCAGGAGCGACTCGGCCGCCTTGCGGGCAATGCCAGACTGCGTGCGGGTCTTCTCGACCAGCTCGCGCAGCTCCAGCCGACGCATCAGCAGCCGGCTGCGCCAGGGCTCGGGCAGGCGCTCGGCCAGTTGAAGCAGGGTCATCGGCGCGACGGCCTGGGGATCGATCGCCAGGGTCAGCTCAGCCACGAGCGTCTGACGCTGTTTCTCGGCCTCACCGATGGCCTGGAGGTGCTGGTTCTCCTGCCGGCAGCAGGCCTCCATCTCGGCCGTCTTGCTCTGGCGGATCGCCTGGTGCTTGCGCCCCAGCGCCATCAAGAGCATCTTGTGCAGGGCGGTCTGCTGCTCGAGGATCTTCTCAAGCTCGCCGAGTTTCTTGGTCTGCGTGGCTTTATCCATGGACGTTCACCTGATTCGGCGTCGTGGAGGTCATCCGTTCCATCCGGGCCAGGAGCTGCTTCTCGATCGCGCTGACCAGCGGGAAGTTGGCCCCCTGGACGGTGCGATCGGCGAAGATCTGGTCGAGCTGACTGCCGAAGGTCTCCTCGGCCTGCCCGCCGTGGAAGAGCTCGGTGCGGAACGGGTCCTGCCGCATCTGCCTGAGCAGCGGGACCACCAGGGCGGTCGAGACCAGTTGCTCGGCGGCCTTGCGGGCCTGCTCCTTGCGGCCGTCGACTTTCCCCTGCGCCGACGCGAGCTCACGCTCGAAGCGCGTGTCGCTGGCTCGGCTCGCAGCCGACCAGACCGCCGCGGCGCCCGACGCCGGGCTGGCCACGCTGAGCTTGCTGTCGACCGAGGTTGCCATCATTCCCGTGCTCTGCCTGCCTTGTCCGCACCAGAATCCACTTCCGGGGGCGGGGGGTTATTCGGTGATGAGTTCGGCGTGGAGTTTTCCGATGCGTTTGAGCTCGCGGACGATCTCGATGCGCTCGGAGGCCGGGACCTTGAGCTGCTCGAGCGCGTCGAGCAGTTCACGCAGCTTGGTGCCGCCGCGATTTTCGGGGTCGATCGGGACGAACCCGCTGGTGGTCACGTCCGGGTTCTGCTCGGTCGGGGCGGCCTGCGGGGTGATGGTGGTGATGGTCAGTCCCTTGTGGGAGATGATCACCGGCGAGATCTGCACGTCGGCCCCGACGATGATGGTCTGGGTCTTGGGGTTGATCAGGACGCGGGCCCCGGTGTTGACGGCCGAGAGGTCGAGATAGCCCTGGAGGATCCGGCTGATGAACGCGGCCGGGCGGGTGCGCTCCCACATGGGCATGGTCACCACGACGTTCTTGGGGTCGACGGCCTGGGCGATCGAGAGCGACTCGGGGTCGAGCTCGTGGTTGATCAGGTCGGAGATGGCGTGGGCCACGGTCCAGCCGGCCGACTCGCTGTTGATCACCAGCGTGATCTGCCCGAGCTCGTTGAGGTACTGGGCCATGACGTCACGGGTCAGCTGCGCGCCGTCCTTGATGACGCCGACGGTCGGGGTGGTTGAATCCTCGATGGTCACCGGCCCGGAGGCGAAGGCGAACACCGGCGAGTCCGGCAGCGGCCCGGTCATGGGGATCAGGAAAAGCCGGCCACCCTCGAGGCTCTTGGCTGAGCCGATGGCGCTGACGTAGACGTCCACGCGATCACCCTCGCGGACACCGCCGGAGCCGATCGTCGCCTCGAGGGCCACCAGGGCGACGTTCTTGGCGTCCTTGAGCTCCGAGGCCACGACGTTGGGGTCCATCAGCCGCTGGATCACCGACGCGAGGGGCCGCATCGCCGGCAGGAATTTCCCGCCGTCGCCCGTGCCCTTGAGGCCCACGACCAGCCCCATCCCCACCAGCTTGCTCGATTCGGCGCCCTTGATGCGAACCACGTCGCGCACCTGCACGCCCGTGGCGGGCGAGGCGAGGGCGGCCGCCAGGGCGATCATCGCCGCTAATCCGATCTTCCTGCTGAACGTCCCGAGCGTCATGCGTCTCGCCTTAGAAGTTGAAGATGGACTCGAACGCCTTGGTCAGCCAGCCCTTCTTGGAGGTCTTCTTGAGCTCGCCCGTGCTGTTCTTGACCAGCCTCAGATCGAACAGCTGCGTCGAGAGCACGGTGTTGTCCGTCCGGACGTCCTCGGCCCGGCAGGTGCCGGTCAGGACGATCTCCTGCGTCTCCTTGTCCGTCTGGATGAACTTGCGAGCCTCGAGGACGATGTTGCCGTTGGGCTTGACGTCGACCACCTCGGCGGTGATGCGGGCGGTGAAGCTGTCCTTGCGGGAGTATTTTCCATCTCCCTTGAAGTCGTTCTTGAACTCGAGCGCCACCTTCGGCGACGTCTGGCCGTTCTCGCCGACGGCCTGGGTGAACTTGAGGTCCAGCAGCTTGCTCAGGTCGAAGCCCGGCAGCTGCGACAGCTCGCCCTCGACGTTGGATTCCTTGGAGGTGTCGAGCTTGGCCGTCGAATCCGCCTGGCTCGACTCGCTGATGATGATCGTCACCAGGTCGTGGAGCTGGAAGTAGCGCGGCTCGGGCGCGGCGATGGATGTGAAGCTCACCTGCGCCACCGCCGGCGAGAGCAGGTTCGGCTGCCCCCGATCGGCCATCCCCCCCGGAATCGCCGCCCCCGTCCCCGAAAATGCCGGCTGATAACTGCCTGTCACCATCCCCGACCCCACGGCGGGAGCCGGCTGAACGTACAACGACGAACTCTGGCCTTGTGCCGCGCAGGCGAGCCAGAGAGCGCCGACGATCGTCATGACCAGGCCGATTCGATTCATCCTTCACTCCCTGCATCTGACCGGGAAGCCGCGCCGGAAGAAGCTGATCCCGGGGCCGCGCCGCCGTCCTGCCCGGGCTCACCCGGTCCGTTGAGCAATGCTTGTGCCGCTCGGCGTTCGGTCACGCGGGCCCAGAACGTCTCCCGTGAAGACGTGTTGCGAACGCGGATCACTTGTCCTTTTTCGCCGTCCTCCATCGCCACGCCCACCAGACGGATCGACACCCCTCCCGCCGTCCCGCGCACCGTCACCTCCTGGCCCCGGCGGACGAGCACCGGCGAGAGCACGTGGCCCTCGGTCAGCACGTCGCCCGGCCGCAATGCCGTCATGCTCGTCTGCCCGATCACGTCGCGCAGGTCCGTCAGAGGCGTGCCGGAGGAACCGGTCATGTAAACCTCGCGGATCTCCACCGCCGCGGGGCCGATCACCGCCTGCCGCTCGATCCTGCGCGTGGCCACCACCGCGAGGCATCGCTTCTCGACGTCGGCCAGCAGGCGCTGCGACTCGACCACCTGGCCGCTGACGAGCCGGCGGACCAGGATCGGCAGCCGGCCGGGCACGCCCTGGGCCAACGGCT
>JADZCW010000282.1 GCA_020851395.1 Phycisphaeraceae bacterium | reverse complement strand
TCAGCCCCGGCCTGGCCTCGGCCACCACCCACCAGCCCACGAGCGTGTGCGTCAGGTTCAGCGCCATCAGCAGGATCACGCCCACGACGATGTAGCAGATCGCCCCGTAGACCAGCGACACGAGCGAATAGAACGCCCACCGCCACGGCCGGGCGAGCAGGTAGTTGAACGTCTGGCTGACCGCGACGAAGGCGTCGGCCCCCTCGACCGCGATGGCCGGCGTGAACAGGTGCATCCCAGCGACCATGACGATCAGCCCCGCCGCCACCACCGTCCCGCCGACGAGCATCAGCCCAAAGAGCAACGCCCCGAGGATGTCCAGCCCCGGCACGTTGAAGAAGACCAGCCCGCCGAGCGCCAGCAGCAGCGACCCCACGCCCACAACAAGCATCGGGATCAGCGGCGCGGAGAAGAACCACCCCCACCGGGACCAGGCGAACAGTACCGCCTCCGAGGCCGGCGCCCGCAACTGCCGCGTCGCCTCGAGGGCCGCGAGCCGCGCGATCGCTCCGCCGAGAAGCCCCCAGATCGCCAGCCCCACCAGCCCGTAGATCGCCAGGAACCACGGGTGCGTCTGCCACAGCCAGTTCGGCAGCGAGATCGTCATCTCCCGCAGGGCCCCGATCACAGACGTCGGCCGGTGCGTCCGCGGCTCGATCAACTCTTTCCACCCCAGGTCCAGGTCCATCACCGCCCCCACCATCCGCTGCATGGCGCCAATCTTCTCACTCAGGATCGTCTCGAACACGCCCCTGGTCGGCGTCGTCTGAAGCGAACGCCAGGATTCGAACCGATCGAGGGTCGGCTGGCTGACGAACATCCGGAACTCGTCCCGATACACCTGCCGGCCCCAGATCGCGTCCATCAGCCGTCCGCCAAGGTAGATCACCAAGACCATCACCAGGGCGACCAGGAGCTTCTGCGGCTCCACGGCCATTCCCAGCGCGCGGAACAGACGCAGGAAGGGCAGCGAGCCTAGCCAGTCGATCCGTTCGAGGTGCGCTTGATCAGAGATGGGTTCGGTCATGGTCAGCGACTCCGGTTCGGGTTTGCGTTGCCACGCGCCGCGGCCAGCGAACCTGCGGGTTCCCATTTAACCGCGCTGGCGCGGAAGGTTCAATGTCGCGTCAAGGGATTAAGACCGCGGCCCGGGACAGACTAGCCGCGCGACACACCCCGGGCCGAAGCGTGATCGGCCTCGACCAGGACCGTCACCTGCGGTTCGGAGACCGATGAGGGCGTGGGGGGCATGGCGTCATTGAGCATCCGGGGGTCCTGGCCCTGCTCGATGGCCTGGATCTTGTGCACCCGGCGGGAGTGCCGGCCGCCCTCGAACTCGGTAGACAGCCAGATCTGGATGATGCGTTCGATCAAGCGCTGCCCGATCAGGTCGGCCGGCAGACAGAGCACGTTGGCGTCGCTGTGCCGCCGGCTCATGTCGGCCCCGACCTCGTCGTGCACCAGGGCCGCACGCACGCCATGGACCTTGTTCGCGGCGATGCACATGCCGATCCCCGAGCCGCAGACCAGGAGCCCGCGATGCGCCTCGCCTCGCGCCACGGCCTTGGCCACGGGGTACGCCACGTCGGGGTAGTCGTCGCTCGGGCCCGCCCCGGTCGACCGCCAGATCAC
This sequence comes from Phycisphaeraceae bacterium, assembly GCA_020851395.1. Taxonomy (GTDB): domain Bacteria; phylum Planctomycetota; class Phycisphaerae; order Phycisphaerales; family Phycisphaeraceae; genus JADZCW01. The sequence goes on along the minus strand of JADZCW010000282.1, from coordinate 2,798 downwards.
CGCCTCGTGGCCCTGGACCAGCAGCCGACGCTCGATCCTCAGCAGCGCATCCGCGCCCCGGTGGTCCGCGCCCATGGCGATCTTCATGGCTCGAACTCCTTGAGTCTCCGCTCCAGTCCCCGGCGGATCGTGCCCGCGCACTGTTCGTATATCGTCACGTCCGACCCAAAAGGATCCTCAATATCCCCGTCCGGGTCCAGCACCAGCACCCTCGACCCCGCCGAGGGGTCCATCGCCACCACGCCCTGCACATGGGCCCGGGTCATGGCGTAGATCACGTCGGCCTCGCGGATCATCTGGGTGGTCAGCGTCCGGGCGCGGTGGCCGCGGATGTCCAGGTTCTGCCTGGCCAGGGCCTCGACCGCCTCCGGGCTCGCGGGCGCTCCCGGCGAGGCATAAAGGCCTGCCGACTCGATACGCCAGCCCGCTGACTCGAGTTCGGACTCCGTCAAACCTGTCTGCTGAGCCAGGACCTGCCGGGCCAGCCCCTGGGCCATCGGCGACCGGCAGGTGTTGCCCGAGCAGACCATCAGGATCGTCCGGCGAAGGACCTTCTGGACATAGGCATGGTCGTAGACCCCCTCACGCTCGACAGCCACGGTCTGGCCCTTGTCCGTCTGCCGGACGCGGATGATCGTCGAGGGCTTGCCGTAACGGCACGTGCCGCCGTCAAGGACCACCCCGCCGATGCCTTGCGCGACGTCCATCGCGTGCTGCGCCGTCACCACGGGCGGCTGCCCCGTCCGATTGGCGCCCCCGGCCATCACCGGCACGCCCGCCTCGCTGAGCATCCGCTGGGCCAGCGGATGGTCCGGGCAGCGCACCGAGAGCGTGCCGTGGTCGTAGATGAGGCCCTCACTCCCCGGCGACAGCCCCGCCTGGCTGATCGACTCGGCCCTGCGATCGTCCGAGACGTCCAGCACCAGATTCACCGGTCCGGGCAGGAGCTTGCGGATCAGCCGGCGAACCATCGGCCCGTCAACATCCGCCCAGCGGGAGATGTCGTCGGGTGAGCCGACGTGCAATGTAAAGGGGAAACCAGCCGGGCGCTGCTTGAACCGCCGCAGTTCGTCCATCGCCTGCGGATGGACCGCCGAGGCCGCGATCCCGTAGACCGTCTCGGTGGGGAAGACCACCAGACCCCCGTCACGCAGGGTCTGCGTCGCCCGACGCAGGTCGTTCTCGGATTGGGCCAGGTCCGTGGCCAAAGGCACTAAACCTCCTTGCGGAGCGCTATTATGATTCTTGGCCCGGGACGGGGCAATATCAAACGCGGAAAATCGCTGAAAATCGCGGTTTCGACTCGTGGCTCGTCAGCCGCCCTGCGGTTCGACCTGCGTGACGACCGCCTGCAGATACCCGCCGAGGAAGCGCTGCACGAACATCTCAACCGCTTGGATGGTCATCGCGTGGTCCCGGCCCCAGACGCAGACGCGCAGGTCCGCGAACTCGGGGTCGAGCTGGATCATGATCTGATCGTCGCGCACCCAGGCCGGCTGGAGCTTGCGGAAGTAGTAGGCCGACAGGGCGTTGACCCCCGGCCCGCCGAGGCTGATCGTCGGCCGCCTGTGCAGCGTCGGCTGGTTGAGGTACCAGATGTCCGAGCAGACCACCGGCGTTACCGGCACGTTCAGGCTCGCCTTGTGCTGCTGCACCCACGCCTGCACCTGGTTGAGCAGCGCGTAAGCCAGCGGCCGGTCCGCCTGCTCGGCCCGCAGGTGCGCCCCGACGACGATCACCAGCAGGCTCGACGGGTCCATGCCCGGGCCGGACTCCAACGCGGACGGTCCTTGTGCCTCTTCACTCATCGTCGTTCCCCGCGAAAAACAGGGGCCGGCCGTCAACCGTGCTACTTCGTCGCCTCATAGCTGTCCTCGAGCTCCTTGAGCATCTGCCGGCTGGCCAGGCGGTCGATCCGCTGCATCCGATCGAGGATCAGCACGCCGTCGAGGTGATCGTACTCGTGCTGCCAGACGCGCGCGGCCAGGTCGTCGCTGGTCAGGGAAAAACTCTTTCCGTCCAGGTCCGTGGCCGTGACCGTGATGGCCTTGGGCCGCAGGATGTTCGCCCGCACCTCGGGGATGCTCAGGCACCCCTCCTCGTGCTCGACCGCTTCCTTGCTCGGATCGCTCAGGACGGGGTTGATAAAGACGCGGTCATCCTGAGGGTCTCCCGTGGGGTTGGCCACAAACAGCCGCCAGCTCAGCCCAACCTGAGGCGCGGCCAATCCGACCCCCCCCGCCTCGTGCATCAGCTCCAGCATGGCCTTGGCCACGGCCCGGACGCGGGCGTCGATGGCCACGACAGGCCTGGCCTTGCGCCGGAGCACGGGGTCGGGGTACCAGATGATGTGCAACTGATCAGTGGGCATGGGCGGACGGCCGATCGTAGGGGGTGATCCGGCCGGGAACAAGCCCGTCAATCGGCCCCCGGGGCGTCTGGATTGCCCCTTTTCACACCCCGGGGCGACGGCGGACGATTCCGCGACAGCATAGCCAATTTAGGCGCAGGGGCGACCTTGACCGCCCCGTAACCCATTGGCATACTAGTTCTTGATCGCACGGGCCTTAGCAGACGTTGGCCGGCCCGCGTCCGAGGTTTCGAGGATCCGTAACGCGTTCTTCTTCACCTCAAGGCCGGCGCCGGTTCTGGCGTCTGAAACAGCAAAGGCGGGAAAATCTGATGGCCACCGTCACCAAGAAAGAACTCATTGACCAGATCGCCGAAGCCTCCAAGCAGAAGCGCGTCAACGTCAAGAAGATCGTCCAGAGCTTCCTCGACGCCATCGTCGTCGAGCT
>JADZCW010000281.1 GCA_020851395.1 Phycisphaeraceae bacterium | reverse complement strand
AAGGGTCGCCGGCGGGCGAATCACACCCGTGAGGTCACAGGTTCAAGTCCTGTATCGCCCACTTTCCTCTTGCTGGTTTTTTCGACTCTCGGTGGTAGCTGCTATCCGGCAGTGATGACCGTACCGACTCACACGAAGGACACTTAGGCAGCGCCCACTCCCCCGGGGGCTGCCATGCTCGCCGTGGACGGTACTCGACGCACCGCATCGAGGGGCTTCAGTCCCGGTCCCGGGATTCCGCCGGATGCACGCCGAGGACCTGTTCGAGAATGGCGAAGAGCTGGCCCTCATCGTCCGGAGTACCGTTGAGATATCGCCGTTCCATGGCGAGGACGGGCACCATCTTTGAAGGTATCGGCGCGGCATCGAAGAGGTCGACGTTCCGTCGGATCTGTTGATCGATCCAGGGATCCTTGATCGCTTCTTCGAGTCGCCCGCGGTCCACGAGCGTGACGGCGAAGTTGATGGCCTCGGCCAGCGTGGGCGTCACGCCCAGGTTCGGATCGGCCATCCAATGCTCGAACTTCTCGAAGGCCGAGGGGCTGGCCCGCCAGACCGCCAGCCCCAGGCGAGTGTATTCGCACGCCTGGTCATGTCTGGCGGGCATCGTGGCCTTGGAGTAGAGGCGATTGCACCTGCCGTTGAGAGGAACCAACACGTGCACGACGGCCAGTTGCCGGCCGTAGCGCTCGCGGGCTTGCAGGAGCATCTTGTGCAGCCGCCGGCAATGGGGGCAGGTGTAGTCCGAGAAGAAAACCAGCACGTGCTTCGCGTCGGCCGGACCCATCCGCGGCATGGACGCGGGGCGAAGGCTAGCGAGGCTCAGGCTCAGCGTGATCGTTCGATCTTCGCCCGAGCTCTGATCGTAAGGCTGGTCAGGGACAGGGGACACCCGCGCATCCTCGCCTCCCCGGGCGGGCGTGATCACCGGTAAGGGGGGCGGATCGAGTGACCCGTTATCGTCGGCGAGTTCCGCGACGGATCGAACCGACGTTGTCGCCGTCGGTTCGGCGGAGTGCAGGCTGAAGCTGCGGCGACCTGAGCTCAGTTGTCCGACGACCAGCAGCAGCATGACCAGCGAGGCGATCATCGCCGCGGGTATCCAGACCTGTCTGGCGGTCCGTGAACCGTCGATCCGGCGGGACCGAGCGGCTGACGTGATCGCAAGGGCGCCGGCGGCCAGGCCAAGCCCATGGGAGGTCAGACACCACGGACAGACGCCCCCGCCGATCGCCAGCATCAGACCCGTGAACCAAGCCGCCGCCGTCGTCAGCACAATCGCGCCGGCCGTCAACACCACAGCCGCGGCCCGGGGATCGCTCGGGCGTCGGAGCCTGTGGACCATCCAGGCCGCCAAGGTGCCAAGGTGAACCGCGGCGGCGGCGGCGCTCACGGGCAGGCCGAACCAGACTGACCACCGGCTCCTGAGCACGCCGTCACAGGCCGAGCCTGGGCCGCAGCCTGCGATCGAGCCGCCCGTGATCGACAACGAGGCGAGGTAAACGGCGATCGCCGCCGCCGCGAGCAGCAGCAAGGGGACCATCCCGTCGCCCCATCGCCGCCAGTCCGTGCCTCGGGACGTGTCGAGCCCGACGGAATCTCGGCCGGTCAGTGCGTCATGGCCCATGTCATATCCATTGCGGGGTGCTGGAGGGTGATCAGGGAGAGGAACGGTCGCCCGAGCGTGGCATCAGCGCGGCCGTGCCGGCGGGCTGAGTCGCCGCGTCCTCGGCGCCGCAGGCCATGATCGGCTTGGCGGCGACGGCGACCGGCGGCGAGGCAGGGGACCGCTCGGGAGCGGCCGCGGCGGGCCGGACCAGCACGGGATCGGGCGGCGAGGTCGAGGCCTTCCAGATCTGCGGCCCGATCAGCACGGCCAGCAGCAGCACGCCCACCGACGCCGCGCGCAACGCGTCCGCGGGGGAGAGCAGGTGCCTGCGTCGATCCCCGCCCACCGGTGCGTAGAGGGCGATGAAGTAGGCGGCCGCCATCCCCAAGGCGTGAACCGTGATGCACAGCCCGCAGCTCTTGCTCAGATGAAACACCATCAGCCACATGAACCAGGCCGCGGCGCCCGCCGCCGCGGTGGCGGTAACGATCAGCAGCATCCATCCGAGACGGCGTGCGGGGCCGACGACGACGCCGCGTGCCAGGATCAGACCCGCCGTCATGGTCGCATAGAGGGGGACGCTCAGCGCGCCGACCGGCACGCCGAACCACCGCGACCAGTGCGATTTGAGGACCCACTCGGTGCATGAGCCGGTGGCGCACGCCACCACCTGCACCCACCCGAGCGTCACCGCCGCCAGGTAGCCGCTGACCAGCACCGCGGCGACCGCCGCCAGGGCCACCACCGGCATCCACCACCGGGGCTGATCCGTCGGCACCGTCGTCGGGTGATTCTCTCCGCGGTCAAGGTTGTCAGCCGACATCGCATGCAGGCCCATCATTACCTCCCTGGTCACCGCGCCCCGTGGGGCATCGGCGACCGTCTCATCGCGTCAGTGCGTCGAAGAGCGAGGAATCCGTCGCCTGCGGCAGGGGCTTGAGGCCGGTGGATTCCTCGAAGATCGACAGGAAGTCATCGTTGCTGGGGAACACGCCGGGGATCACGTGCCCGGGCTTGCCGTTGACGCCGCCCCACATCAGGGTGGTCAGCAGGTCGACCTGTCGGCCGTCCGGCGCGGTCTTCTCCCGGTTCGAAGGCTTGGCACGGACGTGAACATCGAGCGTCTGGTCCAGACGCGGGTCCGCCATCGCCGCGTCGAGGCGTTCGTTGCCGACGAGCTGGCGTGCCCGAGCGCGCGCCTCGTCCAGGCTGGGCGAGCGATGAGGGTCGTCGGGGCTCATCAGCCATTCGTGGAAGCCTGCGAACTGCGACGGGTCCGCCAGCCAGACCGCCAGCGCGAGCCGGGCCAACTCACCCGACCGTCCGTCCGGCGCGGCGGCGAGAGAGATGCGCGGGTTGACGGCGGGGTCGATCGGGAAGAGCACGGGCAGGATGGCCAACTGATCCCCGTACCGGCGGCGCATCTTGGTCAGAAGTTCATACACCTGCCGGCTCTCGAGGTCGGTGTAGTCGATGAACTGCACGACGATCCGGGCGGCATCGGGCCGGCCGATCAGGGGCATCCGCTCGACGGCCAGGGGCACCTCCCCGCCGTGCGGGCGGATCCATCGCTCAGGCCCCACGCCCGTGTCAAATTCCGACAAGGACAGCAGCTTCGTCGCCAGGGATCGCGCCACGGGCGTCGGCGCGGCGCCGGACTGAACGGCCACCACGCCCATGGCCAGCATCAGGCCCGCCAGCAGCGGCACGCCGATCGCGCCCGGGGCGCCGCGAGGTCCACGGTCCGGTGCGGACGCCCTGGCCAGGCGGAGGGCGAAGACCCATCCCTGAACGCCGATCCAGGAGCTGCCCGCCACGGCCAGCAACCAGCGGTCGGGTCGGAGCACGCCGATGGCCGCGAGCACGAGCCACCAGACGCAAAGGAACGCCACGAAACTCGCGGCCGCCAGGCCTAGCCGGGCCGCCCCCGATCGGCCGGATGTTCTCATGACGCTTGCCACCGCACAGATCGCGCCGACGGCGAATGCCCCGGCGATCCAGAACATCAGCCGTCCGCCGAACAGCCACCCGGCCCGGCCAGCCAGGAGCGCGGCGTAGCCGTGGCTCTGCAGGGCCTGCTCCTGCGACATCACGCCCAGCCGCAGGCTGACGACCATTCCGACGAGAGACGTGCCCAGCACGAGCGCCGTGGCCAGCAGACGGTCGCTGAGGCTCGGGGCCTTCGCATCCGTGGGGGATCCGGCCGGGGTCAGCGTCTGCGTAGTCATGCGAGGCTCCCTTGCGATCGTGTGGCGTCATGAGCGCGAGAGTCGGCCGAGAATGCCTGATTGACGGCCGGTGTGCGGATGACGGCGGTGACGCATTGATCAAGGATCGAAGTCATTCGGTTTCATGAACCGGCTGCACGGTTTTAAATCTTTGATGCGCGTGACACAGCCGCTCCGGGGCGGCTGGCATCAAACGGACTTATTCGAAACAGCAATAGGCGGTGAAGTACTGCTGGTAGCAGTGAGATGCAACGTTGAGCTGCACGCAGGCCGTGGCATTGTTGGAGCTCAGGCAGCCCTTGGACTGCAGGTAGCTCTTGGTCAGCTGCCAGCGGCGGCTGTTCATCCAGTGCCCCTGCGTGATCGTCGAGCCGTTGAGCTTGGGAGTGTAGTCGTCGCAATAGTCGCCCTTGCTCGAGGACCACTCGATGTCCCAGTGCCAGCAGAAGACTGGCCCGCCGTCCTGCGGGCCCCAGATCCGATTCAGCCAGGAACCCGACTTCCAGCTGCAGATGTCAGCCATCGCGTTGAAGGCCACCATCGCGAAGAGCATCGCCGTGATGCTGAGTACGAGAGAACGCTTCATGTTCATCCTTTCCTGCCCTGACAGGGCGATTGAAAATGAGAGCCCGTGCCGGCACGGAACATCCGCGCCCACCGTCAGCGACGGGGTGATAACACGCGGCTCACAACCTCATCTGACTGACCGTGCAGCCGGTTCATGAAATCGGATGAGGTAAATTCTCCGTGATGCATTCGGAACCAGATCACGAAATCCGAAGAGGACCGGCGACGCGGGACCTCCCCACACTCAACCGACTCACTCCTTCTCGGTCCGTCGACAAATCGAACGAGTCATGCCGGAGGATCCATGCAACCGGAAGTGGAAATGCAGACTACCCGGCGTCGGGGCTCGCGACCTTCGCGGACGAGACATCCGGCTTCTCGGATGCGACATCGATGGTGAATCTCGCCGTGGGAGGGCCTGGCCGAGCCATCCGTCGTCGAATCACAGCATTCCGGAATTGCCTTTAGTGCACACGTTCGACTACAGTCGTACGTGAAAAGGTGTCTCCCGATCGGACCACGCTCGGACCATATCGACCGCGCTCGAGACGCCCCGGAGAGAGTCGGATGAGGCGACTTGATGACCCCCGTCTGACGCTCCACCGTGTCCAATCGAACGTGACGCCCAGCCCCCGCGGCATCCCACCTTACATCGGCAAGCACGGATGGCGCCAGATCCTGCTGGTGCTGGGCTTCGGCAGCTACGCGCAGGAACTTCTCCAGGGGGTAATGAGGTATGCCTACGGGCAACGATCGTGGCGGGTCGCGATCCAGCCCTACCATGCCGGCTCGCCGCCGGGTAACGTGGGCTGCGACGGCATGATCGCGCAGATCATCGAACAAGCCGACGTGCCCCGCTACGCCGGGCTGGGGGCGCCGGTCGTCAACGTCGCCGACAGCCACGACAGCCGTGCCGTGCCGAGGGTAGGTTCCGACAATCTCACGATCGGATCCTTGGCCGCAGATCAGCTCCTGTCCAGGGGATTCCGTCGTTTCGCCTACGTCGGGTTCACCGACCATCACTTCGCCCGCCTGCGAGCCGAGGGCTTCACGAGCCGACTCAGGGCGGCCGGGTTCGAGTCTTCGATGCTCTGGTTGTCCGGCGTCACGGACATCCCACGTGCGGACACGATCGCCTGGCTGACGGCGCTGAAGCGTCCGACCGCCCTGCTGGCCGAGAACGACGTCTGCGCCCTGGAGGTCATGCGATTGTGCGAGCACGTCGGCCTGGTCGTGCCCGACGACCTGGCCGTGCTCGGCGTCGACAACGACCTGGCCATCTGTGAGAACTGGCGTGTCCCGATCTCGAGTGTCGCCATCAACGCGCACCGGGTCGGCTATCAGGCCGCGGAGATGCTCGACCTGATGCTCCAGGGGCTGCCCGCTCCAACCAAGCCGTTGTTGGTGCCCCCGATGGCCGTCGTGTATCGCGAATCGACCGATCGGCGTGTCGTCGCCGACGCCCTGGTCGCCAAGGCCTTGGGTATCCTGTGTGAGGACCAGGAGCCGGCGCTGACGGTTGACGCGCTGGCGGCACGACTCGGAAAATCACGCCGTCAGCTGACCCGCCGTTTCTTAGCGACTCTTGGTCGGACACCCGTCCAGGAGATCCAGCGACATCGGCTCGAACGCGCCAAGCTCCTGCTCGAGACCACTCGCAAACGCATCCTGGACGTGGCTCTGGCTTGCGGTTTTTCCTCGGACACCAGCTTCAGCACCGCCTTCCGCTCCGCCATGGGCATGACGCCCAGCGAGTATCGTCGTCGGCAGGATCAATCCGTGGCGTGAACACCCGCCATCAGGATCGCATTTCTGACTTGGGCGCCCAGGTCCACCTGTCCGTGTCTGGACGGTTCCGGCATCCCGCCCCGGGAGGCGGCCGAGATATCCTACGCGCGGGTCATGGCGGCGTATCGACCATGATGGATCGATCGCGGCGGCAGGAAGAACACCGCCGGACGATCGTGTCGGGAAGACCGCGCCTTAATCCTTTCGTTTCAGTCATTTGACGCCGCCCCTCACGTCCGTTAGTTGTTCTCGCAAAGGAGCCAATTGTGCCGCAGCGAACCAACGTTCTTTTGATCACCGCTGACGACATGAACTGGGACGCCGTGGGAGCTTTCGGCTGTCCCGTGCCCGGGACCACGCCCAACATCGACCGCCTCGCGGCCGAGGGCATGCGGTTCAACCACGCCCACGTCACCATCTCCGTCTGCCAGCCCAGCCGCAACACGATGCACACCGGGCTCTACCCGCACCACCACGGTGGGGAGGGGTTCTACAACCTCCGTAACCCGGGCATCGTCACACTTCCGGCCCTGCTGCGCGGGGCGGGGTACAGCATCGGCGTCCTGGGCAAGGTGGCGCACTCGACGCCCTACGCAGACTTCAAGTGGGACACGACCTACGGCGAGCTGGACATGGGCCACGGGCGCAACCCGGCCATCTACCGACAGCACGCGATGACCTTCGTCCGCCGGGCCATGCACGCTAACAAGCCGTTCTTCCTGATGGCCAACTCGCACGACCCGCATCGGCCGTTCTTCGGCAACGACATCCCCTACTGGTATCAACCGCACAACACGCCCGTGGCCGTGCACCCCTCGCGCGTCTTCTGGCCCGGAGAGGTCACCACCCCAGGCTTCCTGGCGGATCTGCCCGAGGTCCGGCGCGAGATCGCTGAGTACTACAGCTCCGTCCGCCGCTGCGACGACACCGTCGGAGGCTTGCTGGATGTGCTCGAGGAGACCGGCCAGGCCCAGAACACGCTGGTGATCTTCCTCTCCGACAACGGCATGGCCTTCCCCTTCGCCAAGACCAACTGCTACCTCAACAGCACCCGCACGCCCTGGGTCATGCGCTGGCCCGGGCAGATCAGGCCCGGCTCGGTCGAGAGCGAGCACATGGTCTCGGGGATCGACCTGATGCCCACCGTGCTCGATGCGCTGGGGATCCAGGGGCCGGCGATGGACGGGCGATCGTTCCTGCCCGTGCTGCGTGGGCAGAAGCAGGAGGGGCGCGATCTGGTCTTCACCCAGTTCTATCAGACCTCCGCCAAGCGCAACTATCCCATCCGCTGCGTGCAGAGCAGGCAGTTCGGCTACCTCTTCAACCCCTGGTCCAACGGCATACGCGTCTTCAAGAACGAGTCGCAGGACGGCCGGACCATGAACGCCATGTATCAGGCGGCGGAGACCGACCCGCAGGTCGCCCAGCGCGTGCAGCTGTTCCTCTACCGCGTGCCCGAGGAGTTCTACGACTTCGGCAACGACCCCAACGCCCTGAACAACCTCATCGACGATCCCGCGTATGCCGGGGAGATCCGGAAGATGCGGGCGACGCTCGAGCAGTGGATGGTCCAGACGCAGGACCCGGCCCTGGAGGCCTTCCGCCATCGTCAATCGCCGCAGGCCTGCGAGGAACTGATGCAGCTGACCTCGCAGATGATCGGCGGCACGTCGTAACCCCCCCCGGGAAGTTCCAGGCAAACGCCTGCCCACCCCCTCGGTGGTTCCCAACCGGTTCGCCCCAACGTTCCCGAGTCAAACCCATGAAGGACACACGCCCCAACATCCTGTTCATCATCGCCGACCACCAGATTGCCCACGGCCACTGCCGGCCGGGGCACTTCGAGTTCCGCCAGCCGGTGTTCGAGGAGTTCTGCCGACAGGGCGTGCGGTTCGACCGCGCGTACTCCGTCTCGCCCGTCTGCACGCCGGCGAGGGCGAGCATGATGACCGGCATGTACCCCAGCAGCCACGGCCTGCGCTGGAACAGCGAGAGCAAGGGCGTTCCGGGCAACCGCATCGAGTTCGCCTCGGGCACGCAGCTCTACGCCCATCACCTGGCCAGGCAGGGCTACCGCAACGCCTACGTGGGCAAGTGGCACTGCGGCGAGGAGCGTCTGCCGGCTGACTACGGCATCGAGGGCTGGAGCCTGGCGGGGTACGGCGCGCCGTACATGTCGCCGGCCTACGTGCAATACGCCAAGGAGCGAGGCCTGGGCAAGGCGACGGCGCGCATCGAGCACTACATCTACAAGCCCGAATGGACGGGCAAAACGATGGAGCTGCACCACCCGACCTTCTGGCACTTCATGTTCGGTTCGGGTGTGCTGCTGGGCCCGCCCGAGGGGCATGAGGAGTTCTTCGTCGCCGAGATGGCGGCCCAGAGGGTCCGCGAGATGTCCAAGCGCGACCAGCCGTGGAGCCTGGTGGCCAGCTTCTGGGGGCCGCACCAGCCCTACTACCCCACCGAGCCGTTCGCGGGCATGATCGACCCCCGGAAGATCCCGGAATATCCGAGCTTCAACGACGATCTTAAGGGCCGGCCGTTCCGGAGCATCATCCATCGCGACTTGATGATGGGCAGGGTTCGGCAGGACTGCTGGCAGACGTGGGACGTCTGGCAAGACGTCCTGGCCCGCTGCTACGAGCAGACGATCCAGACCGACGCAGCCATCGGCAGATTGCTCGGAACGCTCGAGGAAGAGGGCGTGGCGGACAACACGCTGGTGATCTGGCTGGCTGACCACGGCGACACCCTGGCCAGCCACGGCGGATTATTCGACAAGGGTTCGACGTTCCCCGAGGAAGCGGCTCGCGTGCCGATGGCCATGCGCTGGCCCAAAGGCCTGCCCAAGAACGTCAGCACCTCCAAGCTCGTCTCCAATATGGACGCCACGGCGACGATCCTTGACGCGGCCGGGGCGCCGGTCCCTGCGGAGATGCACAGCCGCAGTCTGCTGGAGCTGGCCCGCACCCCCAACTCCACGCCCTGGCCCGACCAGCTCGTCTGCCAGCACCACGGCCACTACACCGATGACATCATGCTCCGCATGGTCGTGACGGACCGTTACAAGTACGTCGGGGCCATCTTCGACGGCGACGAGCTCTACGACCTGCAGGAAGACCCCTACGAGATGAACAACCTCGTGCACGACCCCGCTCACGCCGAGCTCGCCCATCAAATGCGCCAGCGACTGATCAATCACCTTGAAAACTCCAACGACAAGGTGGCCTTCCGCCTGCTGCACGCGCTCAAGCACTCGAGCAAGCATGAGCTCAAACGGTAACCTCGACGGGTCGAGCCCCCCCACCGCCCCACACCAAGGAGCCCGTCTCGATGGCCTTCGTCTACTACGTCGCCAACGGCTACACCTCCCGCGATACGACCGTCGGGAAGTACCAGGGCAAGAGCGAGTTCCGCCTGCGCAACCTGGCCGAGCGCGAGACCACCATCCGCCAGCGGCTCTACTTTGCCGATCGTCCGCCGCTGGACCTGGCCCCGATCACCGCCGGCCCCATGGGGGGCCCCTACCAGGAGTTCCCGCAGCACCTGCCGGAGTCGCACAAGGACGCCGGCGCCTGGGGCGTGCGGGTCATCTCCGACACGCCGCTGGCCTATGTTCACATCGCGCTCACCCGTCGCAACGGCAAGAGCGAGGACATCCGCTACGCCGGCGGCTGCGGGATGCAGCTGGGCAAGCAGCAGCTCTCGTGCGGGTGGTACTTCGGCGACTGCTTCAAGTGGTTCGTCAAGCCGGTCGACCCGCCATTCCCGTTCAGCCAGTACGAGTGGTACCACCTGCTCAATCCCAACCCGCTGCCGGCGAACATCACGCTGACCGTGGGAGACGAGAAGCGCGGCCCCTACCACAAGCGGCAGATCACCATCGAGCCCGAGCGTGTGCTGTTCCTCGACGACCCGGACCTGGTCGAGGGGACCATGGCCGGCTGCTATGTAAAAATCCAGAGTGATCAGCCGATCCTGGCCGAGGGCGAACGCGTGATCTTCGGCCCCCAGGGCCCGGATGAGTGGGGCGTGATCATCGGCTGCGCCTCGCCGGGGGCGTGTGAGCCGTTCCTGGAGAGTACACCGAGGGAGTAAGCAGCGAGGGGCTGGCTATGCCTAAACCTGATCCCGATGATCTTCCACGCATTGAGGTTCAGACCCAGTACGCCGACAGCCGCAAACTTGGCGATCGCGCGGCCCTGCACCGGCGATTCAGCACCAATGCTTACCCGTGGATGCGGTGGCTGTTCGATCAGGTGATGTCGCTGTCACCGAGGCAACAGGTGCTCGAACTGGGCTGCGGCCCGGGAGCCTTGTGGTCCGCGAATCTGGATCGCATGCCTGCGTTAACGCGGCTGGTGCTCTCGGACATCTCGGCCGGCATGGTGGCTGAGGCCCGGGCGAATCTTCAGCCGGCTATGCCGCATGCCGCGTTCAGCGTGATTGACGCACAGTCGATCCCCTTTCCTGTCGAATCGTTCGACCTGGTCGTCGCCAATCACATGCTCTATCACGTGCCGGACCGGCCGCGGGCCTTGCGGGAGATTCATCGCGTGCTGCGGCCCGGCGGGCATCTGCTGGCCTCGACGATCAGCGAGCGCCACATGATCGAGGTGCACGACCTGATCGAGCGATTCGTGGCCAGCCGACCCACCGACGCCGGGCTGGGCCGCTTCACGCTTGAGAACGGGCCGGGACAACTGCGGGACTGCTTCACGGAAGTGGATGTCCGCGTCTACCCCAACGCTCTGCGGGTGACGAAGCCTGAGCCGTTGATGGCCTGGATCCGCTCGACGTTCGATCGGCCGACGACGGGCGAGCTTGAGAGGCTCGAACGTCTGAACGCTCATCTGACGAACTACCTGGCGGAACATGGCGTGCTGGAAATCACCAGCGCCAGCGGAGTGCTGGTGGCGCGTCGCGCGTGACCGCATGTGTGTTCAACGTCTCGATTCGTCATCGTGGCGGTCCTTGTCTTGTACGCATGATCCGCGTGATCACGTCAATGCTGTCGGGCTGGGCGTCGTCGAGGGCCAGGCGGTTGGACTTGACCGCCCCGCAGCGGAGGCAGCGGTGGATCACCTGCCAACCCTTGGGGCTGAGTTTGAAGCCGACGGGCTCCATCAGGCCATGACATGTCGCGGTCCTGTCACCGGGCTCGTGGTCGACGTGGAGCGAGTAGAGGCACCACGGGCAGTGGTTGCGGTAGCTGCCGTTGGTGAGCGGCTGGACCTTGCGGCCACAATGGGCGCAGGCAAAGCCGGCGTTCTCCTGGCTGCGGGCCATCGCCTGGTTCCTTGTTCTGATCCCGGGTTTCCGGGGGTTCCAGAGGCAAGGAGCCAGGGTTCCGTTGGTTCTTCCGCGAGGGTTCCAGGCTGGACTCAACCAGAGGCCGGTTCACCGCGACCTTTTTGGCCGCGATTACTTGCGATTCCAGCTTCATCGGGGCGCGTCAGAGACGTATCCCCGAATCCGAACCGGGGCCGGGTTTGGACGCTTCTGTCCCGGCCACTGTAAGGCGGTGTCAGCCACCTTCCATCGCTAGGCGTGATTGCTGAGTCGCACTGGCATGGGCGTCGTCCCCTGCATCAGGCGAGGGCCACGAAGGGCATCATGTCGGACACGGGGTCTCCTTGTGTAACGAGGGCGTGCGGTGCTATCGGCAATATCTCTCACGCTACGATCGTAGCGGCTTCCGGCCAACCACATAGATCCTGCGGGCCCCTCGGCGGTAGGGTTGCATGTCCATCCCGCCGAGGAAGGTCTCAGGCTCAAGGCCGGCCTCGCGCAGCAACGACCGGTACTGGCCCGGCGTGTAATGGCGGATGGTCATGCTCCACGACTCGCCGGTGGTGACGTTCCGGAAGGTCGTCACGGTGCGTTCGACGTCCGGCTGCCAACAGGCGGCGAACTCGACGTCGCCGTTGCGGCCGCTGGGACGGAAGTGCCGTAGCAGCCATTCTCGGCTCGGCTGATCGATCAGCAGACGCCCGCCCGGCCGCAGGCTGCGCGCGTAACGGCGGACGACCTCCAGGTTGTCCCGCTCGTCGAAGAAGCCGAAGCTGCCCTGCCAGTTGACGGCCCCGTCAAATGCCTCGACGAAGTCGATCGCCCGCAGGTCCGCCACGACAAATCGGCCGACCTGGCCATCACGCTCGAACCGCTGACGCGCCCGCTGGACATAGGCCGGCATCAGGTCGACACCCGTCACCCGCATCCCCGCCCGGGCCAGACATGCGGCGATTCGCCCCGCTCCGCAGGGGGCGTCCAGCACCGTGTCACCCTTCTTGAGGTGCAGCGCCTTGGCGATGAACTCCGCTTCCTCGGCGCCGGTGTCGTCGGCCTTAAGGCCATGACGTTTGTCGTAGTCTGCGAACCATTCCATCGCGGTGAGGCTACCACAGGCGGCAATGGGTGGCTATCCAATTCTGCCATGACCTGCCGACGGCCGGACGTGTGATTGTCACATGACCTTCAGAGAAAGACCCGGGCAGGCAACATCAAGTGGACGACGTCAGAACCGGTGTAAAAAAAGACACAGCCGATCGCGCGGCCGTGTCCAGTGCTGGTGGTGGGTCTGAGAGCGCCAAATCGTCGGTCACCGCCGCCGGCGGAGCAGCACGCCCGCGCCGGTCAGCAGCAGCAGCGTCGTGCCCGGCTCTGGCACGACCTCGCCGTGCGAGAAGATGCACTCGCCGGTGGCCGACGAGATGCGGATGATCGAGGGCTCGTTGTTGGTCACGGCGTTGTCCCAGTGGGTGCCGACACCCGGCGTCGAGCCGTGGTAGCCACCGTTGTCGAACTGGGTGACGTAGAACGCGCAGTCCGGACCGACCGCGGCCAGATCGCCGTAGGCGCCGCTGCCGGTGGCGATGTCGGTGATGGTCGGGGCGCCCAGATAGCCCGGGCCGAGGATGTAGCGGGTGATGGTGCCGTCGTTGTTGTTGCTGAAGAGGGAGTTGGCCATGGGCCCGTCGCCGAAGGCCAGGCCGTCGGGGTAGTGCGGGGTGGGGAACATGTTCACCAGGCTGCCGGTGTTGCTGATGATGATCAGGTTGCTGAGGGTCTGGCCGGCCAGGGCGATCTCGCCGGTGGGGCTGGCCTCGATGTCGTCGATCAGGCCAGCGGCGGAGTAGATCCAGGTGTTGGTCCCGCCGACGGGGTCGTAGATGTAGACGTCGCTGGGGGTCGGGCCGGCGCAGTAGGCGATCCGGCCGTCGGGCAGGGTGGTGACGCCGTAGCCCGTGCCCGCGACCGTGCCCGCGATCGTCTGGGCCGGGGCCGCCCAGTTGCTGGGATCAAAGCGCTACAGGCCGACCTGCGTGGTGGTGTAGATGTATCCGTCGTGCCCGTTGGTCATGCCGTAGCCGGTGGTGCTCAGGCCCGCGATCGGGTGCGACACCCAGCCGTGAATGGCCGTGCCCTGATGCACCGCATTCTGCGTGGCGCTGTACTCGAGAATATTCGAGCTGTCCTTGGTCAGCAGTTGCCCGCCGCTGGTCCACGCCATGCCGGGCCCGCCGACAAGCGGCCCCGAGTAGATCTCCTGCACGTACGCCGGATCGAGATACGAGAACTGCGCCGCCTCGGCCGCGCCGACGAGGACGAACAACGTGACCGCCGCCGACACCAATGCCAATGCTTTCATGACCGAACCTCCTGTT
>JADZCW010000280.1 GCA_020851395.1 Phycisphaeraceae bacterium | reverse complement strand
GTGACCCACTACGCCTGGCGGGCGAGCGCCACCGGCACCGTTCACACGAAATTCAACGGTCAGGGCCTCCTGGCCGGGCTCTACTACGGCATGCTCATCAGCCACATCCTGCTGGCGATGGCGGTGCCGGTGCTGGCGATCGTGCTGATCCGACTGGGCCTTAAGCAGCGTTACGCGACGCACAAGCGGATCGCCCGCTGGGCCTGGCCGGTCTGGATGTACGTCTCGGTGACGGGCGTGCTGATCTACGTCATGCTCTACCACATGAACCCACCCGCCGGGGCGGTGACGCCATGAGTGACTCGTCATCCCAACCCCCGGGGACGGCCTTCCGCCCCCCGACGGCTGAGCAATTCCGACGGCTGATCGCGCGGTCCGGCACGGTCCCGCCGTCGAGGCTGGCGGCCTGGATGCCGCTGCTGCTGCTGATGGCGGCGGTCGCGGTGATGCTCGCGGCCACCTCCACGTCGGGGTCGGGCGGGAGCGCGGGGATGGTCGTCGCGTGGCTGCTGCTGCTGGGCTGGTTTGTGCACCAGTCCGCCCGCACGCGCCGGCAGGTCGAGCTCGACCGCGGGGTCGGCCGGGTGCAGGACGCCTCGATGCTCCGCCGGCACGCCGAGGCGCTGCGGCTGGCCTGGGGGCTGCTCCCCAAGCTCCGCCAGTCGCCGCAGCTGCACGCCCGGCTGGTGGCGATGATGGCCCACGATCTGGCCGAGGTCGGCGCCGACGAGGCCGCCCTGACCGGGCTGGACTACCTGCTCGAACGCGTGCCGCGCGACCACCCGATCAGCCAGCACCTCTCGCTCGAACGCGCCATCCTCATGCTCAGCACCGATCGGCTCTCCGACGGCGACGAGGCGATCCGCCGGCTCAGGCACGTCCGCGAGCCCGGCGGCATCCCCGCCCTGGCGGCCATGCACCGGTTCGCTGAGCTGTACCAGATGATCCGCACGAACCACTTCGCCGACGCCGTCCACTGCCAGACCAACCTGGTCGAGGACCTCCGCCCGCTGGGCGTCGAGGCCGGGTACGGCTACGGGATGATGGCCCTGGCGCACCACCGGCTCAGCCAGTGGGGCATGGACGTCGAACCGCCGACGCGGATCGGGGATGGGGCGGAGCATTGGTGGGCGATGGCGACGTTGCTGCTGTCGCCGACGGCGGCGGCGGTGCGGTTCCCCGAGCTTGGGCAGTTGATCGAGCCGTTGCGCTCGGCCCAATCGCCCAGCCTGGCGGAGGCGGCGTCCCGGGCACACGAAAGGGGGACGCTGTGAGCAGGTGGCGCAAGTTGGAGTGGCTGAGCGTGCCCGGCCGGGCGCGTCGGGCGAACGGCATGGTGGACGCGGCGCGGCTGCAGCGGGAGCTGCTCCGCGACGCGACGTGCTGGCTGGGCCTGGTGGTGCTGCTGGCGGCGGTGTTGTTTTTCGGCGGGTCGATGCCGGACGGCTGGGGCAACGCGATATTTCTGGCGTTGCTGGGGGCCTGGCTGCTGGTCAACCTCGGCACCGCGCGGGCGGCCCGTCAGCTGGCGGCCATCTCGGCGGGCATCGGCGTGGCGCCGCCGGTGGACGAGCCGGCCGGGGAGGATGGCCTCACGCAGACGTTCGCCTCCCCGCCCGCTGTGCCCGCGCCGCCGCCGCCCCCGACGGCCCTGGAACGCGAGATCGACGCGGCCGTCTCACGCTGGCCGCTGCCTTGGGCGCTGCGGATCATGCTGTACCACCGGTTGGCGGTGCTGCGTCACCGCCAGGGCCGGTTCGCCGAGGCGTCGGCTGTCTGTCAGGCGATCCTCAGCCAGCCGATGGGCAAGGTCGGGCACCTGCGGGGCGAGCTGCTGCTGATCATGGCCGAGTCGCGCCTGCGGTCCGGCGACGCCTGGGGGGCGTACTCGGCCCTGGGGGAACTCTCACGCACCCGACTGGGCCTGATGCAGCACCTTCAACGCCTGGCCCTGCAGACGCGCTACGAGCTGATGACGGGCCGATTCGACGCGGCGCTGCACCGGCTCGAGGAACGCGTCACGCTGGCCGAGCTGATGCCGTCCGAGCAGGGCGCGGCCATGCACGCGATGCTGGCCACCGCGGCGGGACGGATGGGCTGGAAACCTGTCGCGGAATGGTTAAGTCGGCGGGCGGAACTGCTGGGCGCGAAGGGAGCGGCCGTGGATCTGCGGGCGTAGCGGGGGGGGGTTAACGCTTCATCGCCTGCTTCCAGGCTGGGAAATCACGCCGCGAGGCCGCAACGTCACTCAACGCAACCGTCGCCCGCAGCACGCCCGGTTTATCGCCGGCCTGAGCGACCACACGGCCGCGCGGATCGAAGACCACGCTCTGCCCAGCGTACTCCGCGTGCGGATCGCGCCCGCAGCGGTTGACGCCGACGACGAACGCCTGATTCTCGATCGCCCGGGCCCGAAGCAACGTCGTCCAGTGCTCCGCCCGCGACGCCGGCCAGTTGGCCAGCACGACGTAGAGGTTGGCTCCCTCCCGCAGTCCCGCGCGGAAGAGCTCGGGGAAGCGCAGGTCGTAGCAGATCACAGGCATAACCGTGAACCCCTGCCACTCGAACGTGACGATCTTTCGCCCCGCTGAAAGGTGCTTGGGCTCGTCAGCCAGCGGGAAGAGATGCGTCTTGCGGTAGCGGACGATCTCCCGGCACTGATCATCGAAGCCGATGGCCTCGTTGAAGGCTTTGCTTCCCTTCTTCTTGGGCCGGCACATCGCTCCGCCCAGGACGTGCGAGCTGGTCCGCGCCGCCTTCTCAGCCATGAACTGCTGGGCGGG
>JADZCW010000279.1 GCA_020851395.1 Phycisphaeraceae bacterium | reverse complement strand
TTGCGTCCGCCGGTGGTGGGCGAGGGCCCGGCGGCGGAGCGTATCATCTGGGAGACCTGGGTCTGGAAGTGCATGGCGGTGGACTTGTAGGCCAGGGTGTTGGCGTTGGCGATGTTGTTGCCCGCGTTGTTGATCCAGGCGGAGTTGACGGACATGCCGGTCAGTCCGGTGAACATTGCGCCGCTAAGACCCATGATCAAACTCCTTCTGGACGGGGCCGATGGGCCCATGGGGTGAGTCGGTGATTCAGGAGGCCGAGGGGGCCTGCCACTGAGGATGAAGCTGACGGAGCGATTCGTTCTGGATCTGGGAGAACTGGGCCAGTGGCGAGAGCGGGCCTGAGCCGGGCATCGACGCGCCGGGCCTGGCCGCGGGGTCGGCGGGGTTGTCGACGCCCAGTCCCGGATCGCCGGCGTCAGCGCCGGGGATCAGGTCGGTGACCTGGCGGACTTGGTCGAGCAGGTCGGCGAAGGTCTGGCCGGAGACAGGATCGACGGCCTCGGAGCCGAGGGGGCGCAGGGCCGACTCGGGCGCGGTCGCCCCGGCCGGGCGGATCGCCGGTTCGAGCATCCTGAGCCATCGGCCTGCGTCGGTCGTCACGGGAGAGGATCTCCTGAACATTCATCGCCCGAAGAGACGTCCTGCGTCTTCGGGGCGCGTGTTGGATCATTCAGCCGACGGAGTGGCCGTCGGCGTCGAGCCCGATGTGGCGGTGTCGGTGTCGGTGTTGGCGCCCGCCGTGGCGCCGGTCGGGACGTGGAACTCGTCGAGCATGACCATCGGCAGGGACTTGCCGTTGTCGAGCTCGAGCATGACCAGGCCCTGCTCGACGCGGACGGAGGTCACGACGCCGGCGACGGCCTGGTTGTCGATGTCGGTGCCGGTGACCTGCTTGCCGATGAGGCTGCCGGCGGAGCTGATCTGGTTCTGCAGGAGCAGGGCGCTGAGATGATTGAGCAGCGCGTCCTGGTTCTCGCCGGAGTCCTTGACCAGTTGCTCCATCGAGTTCTTGAGCGACATCTGGCTCTCGATGTTTCGCAGGTTCGAGAGCTGCTCCATGAGTTTGCCCGAGTCCTGGGGCTGGAAAGGGTCTTGATGGGTCAGCTCGGTCATGAGGATCTTGATGAACTTGTCGGAGCTGATGGAGGCGAAGGCGTTGCTCGATCCAGCGGTGCTGGCCGATCCGGCGGAGCTGATGGCGGCGGCGGACATGGACAACTCCTTCGAGGCGTCGAGAGGCGGTGAACAAGGCTAGACGCCGGCCTGGGCGAGCTGGCTGTCGAAGTCGGGCGTTTCGCGGCCGGACCGGCCGGACGGGTGGTCTTGCCGGCCGGGCTCCTGGCTGAACGAGCCGCGGCTGCGGCCGCCGTCCTGCCCGGCGTTCATCCGGCCGGGCGAGTCGGACCAGGGACTCGAGGACGTGGTGGTCATGGTCTGGACCCCCAAACGATCCACGCTCAGGCCATGGCTCTGGAGCGCCTGGCGGAGCTCGGTCAACCCATCGGCGAGCAACGAGCGTGCCGAAGCGTGCTCGGTGAAGATCTCGGCCCGCACGACGCCGTCGCGCACCTGCATCTGGATGCGGACCAACCCCAGTTCCGGCGGGGAAAGTCGCAGGGTGACGGCCCCGCCCTTCTGATTCACGGCGGCGCTCAGGCCACGCACGACGCGGCTGAGGTTGGCCTGGTCGTCGGTCCCATAACCGTCCGTGGAGGCTGAAACAGGCATGGGTTGCGCCTGGACCTGCGCATCTTTTGCCCCGGCGTCGGGGGTGAAGGGGGCGGAGAACAGGCTCGTCAACGCGGCGTCGGCGCCGGTCGGGTTCACGCCGCCAGGGCCCGCAACGATGTGAGCCGATGCGCCATGGACGGCACCGCTGGTCTGTGCTGAGGCCTGGATCGATGACGCTGCCGGCTCAGCGGGGGCGGATCCACCAGGGGAGTTGATCGCATGGGCTGACGTGTTCGTTGGGCCGGCGCCGCTGGCGGTCTTGTCGTGAGAGGGGGAGCTGGAGGCGCTGACCGCATCAAACGGTCGGCCGGGGGTGGCCACGGCGAGGATGGGCGGGGGAGGTTGGGACGTCTGGGATGCGGCGTGACCCGAGCGGCTCGACGGGTGTGATGCGTCACGCGGGGGCGTGTCCGCGACAGCGGACGGGTCCGGCCTGGAGGCCTGAGCGGAGGCCAGTTCGGGCACGAGGGGTTGAGACGCGCCAACGGTCTGGGCGATGGGCTGGGTTGAGACGAAGTTCTCCGGCTGAGCATCGGTTTGACCGGACGCGGCCTGGGATGGCTGCGACGGATCAGCCTGTGGCGGTGGAGTGGCGACGTTCGCGGGTATCATGAGCGTCGAAGGAGCGGGCGCGGCCGAAGCGGCGCCGAGCGGGAGCTGCTCGACGGTGGCCGACGCAGGCTGTGCCTCTTGGTCGTCCGCAACCTCGGGCGAGGCGTCGGCCTGCGAGGACGGTTTCACGGTGGCGTCATCCGTGGCGGGTGCGACGGCTTGCTCGGGATCGGACGCCGCGGGAGTGGTCGATGTCGCGGCGGCCTGGGCATGAAGGGGGTCCGTCGCGTCGTCATGACGACGGCGGACGGTTTCACCGGCCGTGGGGCGAGCCGTCGAGGGGGCATCGGCGGTCGCGGCGTCCTGACGGCGCTCGGCCTGGCGGGGGGACGGGGGAGTGCGATCGGCCAGGACCCGGGCGAAGGGGGCGGAGGCATCGTCGAGATGATTTTTTTTTGTCGGGGAGATCGCGGGCTCCGCAGGGGGGGATGATCCACCGCTCGAGGGCGTGGGACCGCGCAGCTTCTGCGCCCAAGGCGCAACAACCGACGCTCGCGGTGAGGATGAAACCACCTGGTTCATGACGTGGGTTCGGACGAGTTGCGGGCGCTGCGGAGCAGGTCGACGCCGCGGCTGCGCAGGGCCTCGACGAGGTCGGCCGCGAGCCGGATCTCCTCGGGCTGTTTGAACTCCTTGAGCACGGCGGCGGCCTTGCGGGGCTGCATGCTGGCCAGGTACTCGACGACTTCCTCCTGACGCCTCTGGTCGATCAGCGAGCGGAACATCTCCTTGGTCTGGCGGGGACGGAGCGACTCGTAGAGCTCGACGGCCTGGCGGAAGTCGCGGTCGTCGCGGAGGGCCTGCTCCTTGCCGAACTCGTCGACGAGGCGCTGGCGGTCGGTCTTGACCTGCTCCTGCTGGGCGGCGACGACCTGGCGGGCGAGGTCGAGCTGGCGCTGCAGGGCCCGCATTTCCTCTCGGAAACGTTCGAGCTGGAGCATGCTGCGCTCCTGGCGCTGACGGTCGAGCTCGAGCTGTTCGACGGTGGTGACGGGGCCCTGGGCGACCTGGGCCAGGTGGGCCTGGCGCTGGCGCTCGGCCTCGGCGCGCTGGGCCTGGGCCTCGGCCTGGGCCTTGAGCTCAGCTTCCTGGGCGAGGGTCGTGCGGAAGATGGCCACCACCTGGTCGAAGCGGTGGCGGTCC
>JADZCW010000278.1 GCA_020851395.1 Phycisphaeraceae bacterium | reverse complement strand
GGCCCGTGCTCGGGTCGTAGATGATGTACTGGTTGCGCGTCCCGCCGGCCACGCCCTGCTCGGTGTCGTGCGTGACGCGGATGGCGTAGGTGCCGTCGAGGAACTTGACGATCCCCGTGACCACCGCGCCGTGGTGCGGGGCGAGCAGCTCGACGTCCTGGCCGTCCTCGATCTCCTCCATCACCTGGTCGATCTGGGCGATGGTGAAGGCGCGGGTGGTCACGCCGTAGTCATCCACGGCGTCGCGCTTGCCCTGCCAGTCCGAGCCGTCGACGGGCGTGCCGCCGGTGCCGGGGATGGGCTCGCCGCCGGTGCCGGGGATCGGGTCGCCGTTCTCGTCGAGCTCCGGCGGGGTCACCTGCGGGGGCGACCAGTTCGTCGGGCCCTTGAGGGCGTCGACGGTGATCTTGTCGTCGGGCAGGTTGCTCAGACCCTTGCGCGGCTTGAGCCACTTGAGGCTGTTGGAGAATGCTCCGGGCACGCACTCGTCGACGCCGATGTCCTGATTGATCATGCCGGAGTTGAAGGCCCAGTCGATGGGGATCGCCCCGATGATGGCCCCGACGGCCTCTGCGATCACGCCCAGCGCTCCGCCGCGCCCGCCGACGGTCACGTTCACGTCGCCCACCGGGGCGGTGATCGGCACGTCCGCGGGGGCCGAGACCAGGATCGACGGTCCGACGTCCAGCGTGTAGCTCAGCGAGCTGACGTTGACGCCCCGATCGTTGCCGAGGTTGAAGATCAGGCCCGCCTGGTGCGGCATGCCCAATCCCTCCGAGCTGATCAAGGGCGAATTTCGGATCACCCACTGGCCGTCGACCACCAGGTTCACGAACTGCAGGCCGCCCGTCCCCGAGAACTCCAGGTCCAGCAGGCCCCACTCCGAGTCGGCCACGGACGACGCACCCTGATTGAAATTCGTCTGCAGGAACGACGTGCTGAGGACCGAGGCCGATATCTTCGGCGCCGTCAGCAGTCCCACCGACACGATGCATAGCGCGATACGCTTGAATGAAACCATTGCTCTCCCTCCTGTTGACATGATTCGAGGCCACAAACACCGATGAGCTAATATACCACACCAACTTGTCCTATTGAAGGCCGCGGCTGACGCCTCAGTCGTAAAACGACAACTATCCTCCCTCGCCTGTCCCAAGTATGGCGTTTTCCTCAGGCATCATCCGGATGGATGGAGTGCCTACGACCCTCGCTGTCAGGAACTGCCAGGAACAAAAAAAACCGAGACTCTTGGGAGTCCCGGGCTTGAGTTCTTGCCTGTTACGAGTGCAGGCGGAGGGATGACGGTCGGCTTTACTTGATAAAGAGCATCTCCTGGTAGGTCGGCAGCGGCCAGAGGTCGTCGGCGATGAGGGTCTCGAGCTCGTCGCTGGCCCGGCGAACGTCGACCATGGCGGGCACGACGGCGTCGCGGTAGTGCTTGGCGTGGGCCAGGACGTCGCCCTCGGCCTTGTGGTCGATGGCGTGGGCGAGCTTCTTGATCGACGCCTCGAGCTGGCCGACCAGCTCCGTGACCTGGGCGAGCGAGGTCATGTCGCAGCTCTTGCCCGCGGCCTTGATCGACGCGGCGGTCGACGCCAGCTCGCCCTGGTAGCGGTAGGCCGCCGGCAGGATCGAACGCTTGGCGATGTTCAGGCAGAGCTGGGCCTCGGTGTTGATGTCCTTGCAGTAACGTTCAGTGTAGATCTCGTAACGGCTGTGGGTCTCTCGCTCCGAAAGGACGCCGTACTTGGCCAGGACCTCCACCACGTCCTTGTCCAGCAGGTGGGGCAGGGCCTCGACGGTGTTCTTGAAGTTGGGCAGGCCGCGCTTCTCGGCCTCCTTGTGCCAGGCGGCGGAGTAGTTGTCGCCGTTGAAGATGATGGCCTTGTGCTCCTTGACGATCGACTGCACGAGCTTCTGCACGGCGTCGTTGAGTTTCTTGGGATCGCCCTTGGTGGCCTTCTCGAGCTCGGAGGCG
Source organism: Phycisphaeraceae bacterium (assembly GCA_020851395.1). GTDB lineage: Bacteria > Planctomycetota > Phycisphaerae > Phycisphaerales > Phycisphaeraceae > JADZCW01. The sequence continues at coordinate 1,307 of JADZCW010000278.1, read as the reverse complement.
ACGTAGTCCAGCGAGTCGGCGACGATGGTGTTCAGCGCCACCAACGGGCCGTTGATTGACTGGCTCGATCCGACGGCGCGGAACTCGAACTTGTTGCCGGTGAAGGCAAAGGGGCTCGTGCGGTTGCGGTCGCCGGCGTCCTTGGGCAGGGCGGGAAGGACGTCCACGCCGACGTTCATGTAACCCTTGCTCTTGGCGGCCTTGACCTTGCCCTTCTCGATCTGCTCGAAGATGTCGGCGAGCTGGTCACCGAGGTAGATGCTGATGATCGCCGGCGGGGCCTCGTTGGCGCCGAGGCGATGGTCGTTGCCGCTGTGGCTGATGGTGATGCGCAGGAGCTTGGAGAACTTGTGCACCGCGCGGATGACCGCGGCGCAGAAGACCAGGAACTGCGCGTTCTCGTGCGGGGTGTCGCCGGGCTCGAGCAGGTTGGCCTTGGCGGTGCCGAGGGACCAGTTGAGGTGCTTGCCCGAGCCGTTGATGCCGGCGAAGGGCTTCTCGTGCAGCAGGCAGGCCAGGCCGTACTTCGCCGCGACGCGGCTGAGCGTGATCATGATCAGCTGCTGATGGTCGGCCGCCATGTTGGCGTTCTCGTAGACCGGGGCGATCTCGTACTGCGAGGGAGCCACCTCGTTGTGGCGGGTCTTGACCGGCACGCCGAGCTTGAACAGCTCGTGCTCGACCTCGAGCATGCAGGCGAGCACGCGCTCGGGGATGGCGCCAAAGTACTGGTCCTCGAACTCCTGGCCCTTGGGGGGCTTGGCGCCGAAGAGGGTGCGGCCGCAGATCGTCAGGTCCGGGCGGGAGAAGAAGAAGTTGCGGTCGATCAGGAAGTATTCCTGCTCGGGCCCCCCGGTGGCGAAGACGAAGCCGGGGTCCTCGTGGCCGAAGATCTTGAGCACGCGCTGGGCCTGCTTATTCAGGGCTTGCATCGAACGCAGCAGCGGGGTCTTCTTGTCCAGGGCCTCTCCGGTCCACGAGACGAAGGCCGTGGGGATGACCAGCACGGTGCCGTTGGGGTTCTCGAGGATGTAGGCGGGGCTGGTCACGTCCCAGGCGGTGTAGCCGCGGGCCTCGAAGGTGGCGCGGATGCCGCCGGAGGGGAAGGACGAGGCGTCAGGCTCGCCCTGGATCAGCTGCTTGCCGCTGAACTCGAGGATCGCGCCGCCCTGGCCGTCGGGGGAGAGGAAGCTGTCATGCTTCTCGGCGGTGATGCCGGTCAGGGGGTAGAAGACGTGGGCGTAGTGGGTGGCGCCCTTCTCGATGGCCCAGGCCTTCATGGCGTTGGCCACGGCGTCGGCCACGGC
>JADZCW010000277.1 GCA_020851395.1 Phycisphaeraceae bacterium | reverse complement strand
TGGAATTCTCGGCCTGCCTTCGGGTCATGCGTTCAAAACTGACGTGCTGGAGATTTTTGAGCCACTCGAAGTAGGAGACGGTGACGCCGCCGGCGTTGAGGTAGATGTCGGGGATGATGAGGATGCCACGCTGGTGGAGAATCGTCTGGGCGTCGGGGGTGACGGGGCTGTTGGCGGCCTCGGCGACGATCTTGGCGGCGATGCGGGGGGCGTTGTGGGCGAGGATCTGGTTCTGAAGGGCGGCGGGGATGAGGATGTCGCAGGGGATCTCGAGGGCGTCGGCGGGGTTCTTGATTTCGTGCAGGCCGGGCAGGGGGAAGTTGAGGATTGAGCCTGTCTTTTCGCGGTGGGCGAGGACGGCGGGGACGTCTAAACCGTCGGGGTGGTGGATGGCGCCATCGATCTCGGCCAGGGCGATGAGCTTGGCGCCGGCCTTGTGGAGTTCGAGGGCGGCGTTGGAGCCGACGTTGCCGAGGCCCTGGATGACGATGGTCTTGCCGGCGACGCCGGGGGAGAGGTTGGTTTGCTGGAGGATCTCGGGGATGGTCAGGCATTCGCGGATGCCGTAGTAGACGCCCAGGCCGGTGGCCTCCTTGCGGACGGCGATGCCGCTGAGGGCGACGGGTTTGCCGGTGACGCAGGCCAGGGCGTTGACGTCCTGGGGGTGGAGGGTCATGTAGGTGTCGGCGATCCAGGCCATCTCGCGTTCGCTGGTGCCGTAGTCGGGGGCGGGGACGTCGAGGCTGGGGCCTAGGAAGCCCTTGCGGAGGAGTTCGACGGCGTAGCGTCGGGTGATGCGTTCGAGTTCGGGAACGGAAAACTTCCGGGGGTCGATCTTGACGCCGCCCTTGCCGCCGCCAAAGGGTACGCCGACGAGGGCGCACTTGAAGGTCATCAGGCCGGCGAGGGCCATGACGGTGTCCTGGGTGAGATGGGGGCTGAAGCGCAGGCCGCCCTTGACGGGCAGGCGGTGGGTCGAGTGCTGGGCGCGGTAGGCCTCGATGGTCTGGATCGAGCCGTCGTCGCGGCGGAGGGGGAAGACGAAACGGCAGACGGTGTTGCACTGGCGGATCTGGTCGAGCAGGCCGGGGGCGAGGTCGGTGTGGGCGGCGGCGCGGTCGAAGTGCTCGAGGAGGGCGTCGTAGAGGCTGGGGGTGGCGGGGGGTTGGGACATGACGGGCTCCGGGCGGTGAGGGCGGACCGCGTCATGGTATCGCGCTGTGATGGGGGGTGAAGATGGGGGATTTTGGAGGGAATGGACCCAGGCATGGCAATGCCTGGGCTTGGGGCGAGCAGTCGGATGGTTTTTTTCCATCTACACAGGGGACGACAAAAAAAGCTCGTGAGGGAAGGCTTTTTCTCCGAGAGGCGAACGGAGGTGTTGTGTTTTTTTTTTTGGATTTAAGATGGGTAGAGGTTTTTGCCCTTTCCTCGGGTCTCGAGGTTGTTTCGGCGGGGCAATGGCTTAAGGCTTTCCAGCGGGGATACGCCGCATTTTTCCTCTTTCATGGAGCAGCAGAGATGAGTTGGAACATTCACCGCAGCATGGCCGGGCTTGTTGTGTTGGTGGGTGTCGCGGCGGTGGCGCCGCGGGCGCAAGGGTATCTGACGGTGTACGGGATGCCGACGTCTGGGCCGGCGGGGGAACAATGGCTGGGGGAAAAGGACAATAAGGGGGATAGTCTCCCCTATGACCTGAATACTCTATACCCGAGAGTGGGTAACGGTGTGGCTGCGGTGACAACGTTTGGGTATGGATCGAACGTGATGTATTTATATGGCAGCTTTTACATGACGCGATGGCATGCTTCGGGTGCGTCCGAGACGGCTGAGACTGTTCAGGCCGGTGAGCTGCCTTACGATTGGGTCTTGAACATGAACGCCTCGGGCACGGTGGTTGGAGAGGCTGCCTACTATGACGGTGAGGGTGAGAATCGCTCATTCCGGCTTAAGCCCGCGAGATGGGATGTTGGTGCGGCCACGCCGATGTTCCTCGAGACATTGGGCCCCGCGGAGGCAGGGTACACCGAGGGCCAAGCAGTGGCCATCAATAACGCGGGCTATGCGATTGGCTGGGCAGAGTATCCGATGGGATCCGCGAATTTTCCTGGAGTGGCCATTGCACGATGGGATCCGTCGGGGGCCTTGACGGAGTTGCGGTCCCCCTATGCTGTGCCTCTGAACAAGATTGTGGGTGAGGCCAGGGGGATCAATGACGCGGGCGAGGTGATCGGTTTTGTGGATGTGTGGGACGGGGGGAGCGATACAGGTCAGGACAAGGGGGCGCGGTGGGAGGCGGGGAGCACCATGGCCACGGTGCTGAATGGGCTTGGAGGAGAGGGGGAACAGTCGGCGCGAGCGTTCGCCATCAACAATGCGGGCACCGCGGTGGGTGTGTCCGTGCCGACGGGATTGGGCCACGATTGGGACACGAGGGCGGTGCGATGGGATGCGGGGAGCACGACGGCGACGGAGCTGGAGATGTTGTCGCCGTCTGACCCGCAATACATCTGCAAGACGGAGGCCTGGTTGGTCAGCGATTCGGGGATGATCGCGGGGATGTTCACTTCCAAACTCCCGTCGAACTCGCGTGGCCCCTCTTCGGGGGTGCGATGGTGGCCGGACGGGCACGCCCAAGAGCTTGAGGGGATAGGTGGGACGCCGTTGGACATGAATGCGGCCGGGCTTATCGTCGGCAAGTCGAATTCTGAAGAGGACGAGTATGGGAATCTTCTGAGCCGTGCGGTTCTGTGGGGGCTCGACGGCAAGGAGGTTGATCTGAACACCTTGATCGACCCGGCGTTGGGGTGGCGGCTGGTGTCGGCGACGTCGATCAGCGACACGGGCTGGGTGGCGGGGTATGGGTACTCGGTCTATCCGTTCAACGAGGAGACTCAGCCGTACGAGTACAGTGCGTGGATGATGTACGTGCCGATGGCGGTGCCGGAGCCGGCGGGGGTGGGGGTGCTGGCGATGAGCCTGCTGGCGATGGCGGGGCGGCGCGGACGGCGCGGGTGAGGGGTGGGAGAGTCGTGGTGACTGAAGAGTAGAGCCGGGCCCGCGGAGGGCCCGGTTTTTTTCAGGGGGGATGTCACGAGTGAAAAAAAGAACCCAGGCATGCCATGCCTGGGCTTAGGTGGGCGTTTGATTGGCGATTCGGCGGTTGGGGGGTCGCGTTATTGTTCGTCGGCGCGTTCGATGAGCCAGTATTCGAGTTCGATGGGGGTGGAGCGGCCGAAGATGGTGACGATGACGCGGACCTTGCCCTGGTCGGGCAGGAGCTCGTCGACGGTGCCCTCCATGTTCTCGAAGGGTCCCTCCTTGATCTTGATGGCGTCGCCCTTCTGGAAGTCCATCTTGACGACGGGGGATTCCTCGGGGGCCTTGGAGGCGGCGAGCATCTTCTCGATCTCGGGGACGCTCATGGGGGAGGGGCGGCCGGCGGTGCCGATGAAGTCGCCTACGCCGGTGGTCTCTTTGATGAGGAAGAAGACGTCCTGGGGGATGCGGCCGTCCTGCTCGAGCTGCATCTCGACGAAGACGTAGCCTGGGTAGAGCTTCTTCTCGGTGATCTTCTGCCGGCCGGCCTTGATGGTCTTGGTTTTTTCGGTGGGGACGAGGATGCGGTTGACCAGGTTGGTCAGGCCCTCGATCTTGATCTTGCGCAGGAGGGTCTCGCGGACGGAGTCCTCCTTGTTGGAGGCCACGCGCAGGACGAACCAGTTCATGCCTGGGGTGACCATGGGCTCGGCGTTGAGTTGTTCTTCGGCCATGAACGGTCGGTCCTTGTCGTTGCGCGTCGGGGGCGGGGATCGATTGATTATAGGTGTTTACTGGCCGCCAAAGAGCTGGCCGAGGAGGCTGCGTCCTTCGATGATGCGGATGTTGAGGAAGAACTCGGTGAAGCCCAGGTCAACGACCCAGAGGAAGGCGGCGAGCATGAGGGTTCCGCAGATGACGATCCAGGTGGAGCCGACGATCTCGCGTCGGGTGGGCCAGTTGACTTTTTTCATTTCGCCCTCGGTGGCGATCATGAAGTCGGCGATGCGTGGTTTGTTCAGGAGCCAGAAGAGCAGTCCGCCGACGCCCAGGACGACGGCGAAGAACATGCCGGTCTGGGCGTAGAAGCGGGTGGCCTCGTCGGTGATGTTGTCCATCTCCTGCCAGATCCAGCGGACGCCGTCGAGGGCGATGATGCCGACGCCGGCGGCGGTGAGCAGGCGGGTCCACTTGCCTTGGCCGTACTTGTAGATCTGTAACGCCACGTGATGCTCCAGGGATCAGGGGGTCGCGGAGGTTCGCGGGATGATCTTCCGCGGAGTCAGCCAAGACGGGGGGACTGCTTTCGGGGCACGTCCGGGGACTACCGGGGTCACTTCCGGGGGGGTAACACGCCAGGAGGGACTCGAACCCCCAACCTGCCGCTTTGGAGACGGCTGCTCTACCAATTGAGCTACTGGCGTAACGGGGTGACCAACCGCCAGCCGCGCGGTTAGATCACTTGCGTTTGATCTTGTGCAGGGTGTGCTTGCGGAGGCGGGGGCTGTACTTCTTGAGCCCTTCCTTGAGCTTGTCGGAGATGCCGCCTTTGACGTTGATGGGCGTGCGGTAGTTGAGGTCATCGGTCTCCGTGCACTGGAGCCAGACAAACTCGACCGCTTCGCCTTTCTTCTTGGCCATGGGACACGACCTTTTCTGCGTGGCGGTTGTTCCGCCGGGGCTGTTGCGATTGTCCGCGGGCCGGCACACCAGCCGGGGTGTTTACCCGTCCGGGCGGGCCGGCCCGCGGCGTTCGCATGATCTATTCCGAATCCGAACCCAGGCTCACCATTGAACCGGGGTCAACTTCCGGGGGCGGGGGGGCTACTCGAGGATCTTGGTCACGACGCCGGCGCCGACGGTTCGGCCGCCTTCACGGACGGCGAAGCGGACCTGCTCTTCCATGGCGATGGGCTTGCCGAGGGTGATCTCCATGGTGATGTTGTCGCCGGGCATGCACATCTCGGCGCCGCCGAGGAGCTTGATGTCGCCGGTGACGTCGGTGGTTCGGAAGTAGAACTGGGGCTTGTAGCCGCTGAAGAAGGGGGTGTGACGGCCGCCCTCTTCCTTGGTCAGGACGTAGATCTCGCCGTGGAACTTCTTGTGGGGGTGGATGGAGCCGGGCTTGGCCAGGACCTGGCCGCGCTCGACCTGTTCCTTTTCGATGCCGCGGAGGAGGGTGCCGACGTTGTCGCCGGCCTGTCCCTCGTCGAGGGTCTTGTTGAACATTTCGACGCCGGTGACGGTGGTCTTCTGGGTGTCGCGCAGGCCGACGAGTTCAGCGGGTTCGCCGACCTTGACGACGCCGCGTTCGATACGGCCGGTGACGACGGTGCCGCGTCCCTTGATGGAGAAGACGTCCTCGATGGCCATGAGGAAGGGCTTGTCGGTCTCGCGTTGGGGGATGGGGATCCACTTGTCCAGGGCGT
>JADZCW010000276.1 GCA_020851395.1 Phycisphaeraceae bacterium | reverse complement strand
GGGATCGTCTATGACCAATGAGCCAGGCAAGCCGCCGATCGACGGGCGCGGGGCGCCGAACCTGATCATCACGGATCTTCATCGGCGGATCACCGGCGTGGGGGCGACGATCCGGACGGTGGCGCCGTATCTGAATGAGCATGAGCCGGTGGCTCTGGTGGCGACGCGGGAGCTGGCGGGGCTGCGACGGTACACGCTGGGCGAGGCGCTGCGGTTGTGCCGGAGTGAGCCGGGAAGGGGGCGGCCGTTTCGGATCTGGCATGCCCGGCGGAACAACGAGATGCTCTGGGGGCTGGTCTTGAAGCATCTGTTCCGCTGCCGGCTGAAGCTGGTGATGACCTCGGCGGCGATCCGGCGGCACTCGTGGTTCCCGCGACAGTTGCTCAAACGGATGGACGCGGTGATCGCGACGAGCGACGAGGCGGCGACGTTTGTGGACAAGGTCGTGGCGGTGATCCAGCACGGTGTGGACTGCCGGCGGTTCGTGCCGGTGGTGGATCGGCGGGCGGCGCTGCGGGCGCTGGGGATCCCAGGAGAGTACGGCATAGGGATTGTCGGGCGCGTCCGGCCGGAGAAGGGAACGGACCTGTTCGTCGAGGCGATGATCCGGGTGCTGCCGAAGCACCCGGGGTTCACGGCGTGCATCGTGGGGCTGGCCAAGGGCAAGCACGAGGCGTTCGAGCAGGAACTGCGGCGGAAGATTGACGCGGCGGGGCTGACGGAGCGGTTCGCGTGGCTGGGGGAGCTGAGCTTTGACCGGATGCCGGCGTTCCACGCGGCGATGTCACTGTGCGTGGCGCCGGCGCGGTATGAGGGGTTCGGGTTGACGCCGCTCGAGGCGATGGCGTGCGGGGTGCCGGTGGTGGCCAGCCGGACGGGAGCGTACCCGCGTGTCATCGAGGAGGGGGTGACGGGGGCGCTGGTCGAATGCGGGGACGTGGGCGCGCTGACGGCGGCGTTGGACCGGCTGATGGCGGACCCGGCGCGGCTGGCGGGGATGGCCCATGCGTGCCGGCGGAACGTGGTGGAGCGGTGGTCCGTGGAGGCTGAGGCGCGGGGGATCCTGAGGGTTTACGAGGGATTGTGGGGCAAGCGGGACTGAGCGGAGGCTTCCGGGGGGACGTATGATGTTGCGTCCCGCAGGGCGGAACGCGTGTGGACCCCCGGGCGGGTGACTAGGACGTTCGCATGGCCATCGCGATCATCTCGGACATTCACGGGAACGTTGACGCGCTCCAGACCGTGCTGGCGGACATCGAGGGGCGGGGAATCTCGACGATCGTGTGCCTGGGGGACATGATCGGGTACGGTCCGAACCCGCGCGAGTGCCTGGACCTGGTGATGCAGAAGTGCGCGTGGGCGCTGATGGGCAATCACGACTTCGCGGTGATGTACGAGCCGACGAGCTTCAACACCAGCGCGGAATCGGCGGCGTTCTGGACGCGGCAGGAGCTCGAGCGCGAGCCGGACGCGACGGCGAGGAACAAGCGGTGGCAGTTCCTCGGGAGCCTGAAGGTGCGTCTGCGGTTCGAGAACGCGCAGTGGCTGCACGCCTCGCCGCGGCGGCCGATCAATGAGTACATCTTCCCGGACGACGTGGTGACGGCGCCGGCGAAGATGGCGCAGATCTTTGACCGGGTGGAGAGGCACTGCTTCGTGGGGCACACGCACGTGCCGGGGGTGTTCACGGACGAGCCGGACTTCTACCCGCCGGATGAATTGGGGGGGATTTACACGCTCAACGAGCGGGAGAAGTGCATCGTGAATCCGGGGTCGGTGGGCCAGCCGCGCGACCGCGACCCGCGGGCGAGCTATGTGATCCTCGACGGGAGCCAGGCGCGGTTCATCCGGATCGCGTACAACGTGCAGGCGGTGATCGACAAGATCAAGGCGATCCCGGAGCTGAGCGACTTCCTGGGGCTGCGTCTGCTCGACGGACGATAAGGCTTGGCCAGGGTGTGCCGCAACGAGCCACGAGCGCGAGCGAGTGGTTGGTCTTGGACGTCATCGACCTCTCATGAAACTACTTGCTGGCGAGCGCGGCTCGTTGATCGAACGTCCGGCTCAGGCGGCCGCGCCGCGGGCCTGCTCGACGTCGTCGAACATGGCGAAGATGGTGTCGAGGCGAGTGACCTTGAAGAGGAAGGCGACGTTGGGCTGACAACAGGCGAACATGAGCGAGCCGTGGACGGCCTGCAGGTCCTGGAGGAAGGTCACCAGCGAGCCGATACAGCTCGAATCGACGTACTCGACCTTGGCCAGGTCGAGGATGAAGCGTGTAGCGCCGTCGCAGCGCATGCGATTCGCCAGCTCCTCGATCAGGCCGTCAATGTCGGCGCCGCTGAGCTTGGTGGCGTCGACGTGAGCGATGCAGAGACATCCCTGCTGCTCGATCTGGTGATGCTCAAGTGACATCGCACTCCCGTCCGTTGACGCCTCTCTCGGTGTGGCTCTGGGGATTGTTATCGGGCAAACCGGCGTGGGAATGGGGGGGGAAAAAGGCCACGGGGAGAAAACCGCAGGGGGCGGGTTTGCCCGGGCGGCACAGACGGCACAGGTTCACATCCAGGGCGCGTCGCCTTAACGCCACTGGCCCGGGGGGACGACGCGGGCGTCGACGATGGCGCCCTCGGCGGCGACGCGGAGAGTCGTGCCGGGCGTGTGTCGGCCCCATTTGACCACGGCCAAGGCGATGGCGGTCTGTCCGAGCAGGGGCGAAAGGGTGGAACTGGTGACCCCCCCCACCACCTGGCTGTCGGCGGTAAGGATCTGTGAGCCGGCGATGGGCAGGCGGTCGTCGGGCAGGCGCAGGCCCACGAGCAGGCGCTTGGGGTGGCCGAGGCTCTGCATGCGGGCGACGATCTCCTGGCCGAGGTAGCAGCCCTTGGTGAAGCTGACGGCCTGGGGGAGGATGGCGGTCTCGTGGGGCAGCGAGTCGGGGCCGAAGTCGACGTGGAAGAGGGGTGAGCCGGCCTCGATGCGGGCGGTGTTGTAGGCCATCCAGCCGATGCCGCGGCCGAGGATGGTGCGCTTAGGTTGGCCTTCGGCACCGGGGACGATTCCGGGGGCGGGATCGGGGTTGAGCCCCCCTACCGCTTCGGTCAGCGCGGCGTAGACGTCGGCGGCAATGGCGGTGGGCGTCAGGACGTGCAGGCCGAGCGGGCCGGCCTCGTCGCGGCGGTGGATGACGAGGGTGGCGCCGCGATGGTCGATGAGCCAAGCGGCGGCGGGCTCGATGGCGGCGGGTTGTTGGCCCGTGACGTGGTGCAGGAGCTTGGGCGCGGCCGGGCCGAGGAGGCCAAGGTGGACGAAGTCGGCTGAGGCGTCGCGGACCTGGACATCCTCGGAAAAGACCATGCGTTCGACGGCCTGAGCGACGGCGGGGGCGTCGGCGAGGTCGACGTCCAGGAGTGTGCGGTCGGCGAGGTTGATCACGACCACGTCGGCCTGGATGTGGCCGGCTTTGTCGAGGAGGAAGCCTCGGCGGGCTTGGCCGGAGGGGAGCGAGCGGACGTCCTGGGTGGTCAGGCGGTGCAGGAGGTCGAGGCGGTCTTTGCCCGTCAGCTCGACCGTGCCGCGGAAGGCCATGTCGAAGATGGCGGCGCCTTTGTGAATGGCGGCGTACTCGGCCTCGTAGGGGCCGAAGGTCTCGACGACCTCCAGGGCCGGCTGGCCGACGTCGGGCGGTGGGCCGAAGGTGAGGTAGGTCGCCTCGGCGTCGAGCTGGAGGCGGCGGATCGATTCGAGCGTGGGCATGCGGTCCATGGTAACGGGCTGGTCATGAGAAAGGACGGTATGATATTCGGCCGTTCAGGCCCCTACCTCCCCCACTGTTTTTCCCCTCATTTTGATCGCGGGCGACGCAAGCCCCTGGAAGGACAAGAGTCATGGCCAAGAAGACGATTGCGGACATCGACGTCAAGGGCAAGACCGTTCTGATGCGCGTGGACTTCAACGTGCCGATCAAGGGTGGGAAGATCACCGACGACCGGCGGATCGCGATGGCGCTGCCGTCGATCAAGAGCGTGATCGAGCGTGGGGGCAAGCTGATCCTGATGAGCCACCTGGGCCGGCCCAAGGGCGATGGGCCGGAGGCGGAGTTCAGCCTGCAGCCCACGGCGGAGCGGCTGGGCAAGTTGTTGGGCAAGCCGGTGCAGTTCGCCACGGACACGATCGGGCCCGACGCTGCCGGCAAGGCCAAGGCCTTGAAGAACGGCGAGGTGCTGGTGCTTGAGAACCTGCGCTTTGCCAAGGCTGAGAGCAAGGGCGACCCGGCCTTCGCGGGCAAGCTGGCGGCCTTCGGCGACGCCTACTGCAACGATGCTTTCGGGACGTGTCACCGCACCGACGCGTCGATGGTGGCCGTGCCGCTGGCGATGGCGGGCAAGCCGCGGGTGGTGGGCTTCCTGGTCGAGAAGGAGATCAAATACCTCAAGGACGCGATCGACAGGCCGCAGCGGCCGTTCGTGGCGATCCTGGGGGGCAAGAAGGTCAGCGACAAGATCCCGGTGATCACGAACCTGTTGACGATCTGCGACAAGGTGATCATCGGCGGGGCGATGGCGTACACGTTCTTCGTGGCCCAGGGCAAGAAGGTCGGCGGCAGCCTCGTGGAGGCGGAACTGGTCGACAGCGCCAAGTCCATGCTGGCGACGGGCAAGGACAAGATCGTGCTGCCGGTGGACACGCACTGCGCCGACGCCTTCAGCGCCGACGCCCGCAAGCTGGTGGCTGAGGGCGACATCCCTGACGGCTACCAAGGATTGGACATCGGCCCGAAGTCGCAGAAGCTCTTCGCTCAGGCGATCAAGGGGGCCAAGACGGTGGTGTGGAACGGGCCGATGGGGGTGTTCGAGATGCCGCCGTTCGACCAGGGGACCAAGGCCATCGCGCAGGCGGTGGCGGAGTCGGGCGCCACGAGCATCATCGGCGGCGG